>JBKJPO010000456.1:0-6038 GCA_046595095.1 Chitinophagaceae bacterium | reverse complement strand
GAACTGTTTGCAGCTTTGCATTATTAAATAACAATTAAAAATGCAAATCAAAATGAAACAGTCAATTCTTATACTTCTGGTACTTATTTCCGCTTCTGCTTTTTCACAAAGCAAATTTTCCAAACACGAATTAAGTATCAATGGATTTAGAAACCCTTCCATGGGTGCCGAATACCGGTATAAGCACATATCTGTACACGCCGGTTATTATCCTACCAATTTCGAAAGCGGAGTCACTACTGAGTTTATAAAAACAGGATTGACGTATTGGTTTTTGCCAGTTGGCAACAAAGAAAACCCCTCTTCTTTTTATGGTTCCCTTTCGTATGCAAGAGGCACTTCAAGAGATTATAAAGATGTAAATGCAGGCATCGCAGAAGTTGGCTTTAGGTGGATGGTTTATAAAGGATTGAATTTACGCATTGGTGTAGCCGCACTCGCAGCAGATGGGAAGGACACTAAAATTAATCCAACACCAGGTATTAGTTATTCCTTCTTCTTTTTAAATAAAATTTTATGAAGACAATATTAGGTGCCGGACAATTAGGACTTGCCATTATGCAATTGCTACTTGATAAAAACCCGGATGAAAATATTTTATTGGTAAACAGGTCTGGCAAATTAGCTACCCCAGTTCCAAATAATGTGCAGGTTGTGGCAGCTGATGTAACTAGTAAAAAAGATATGGAAGACATTGCCAACGGGTCGGAACTGATTTTTAGCTGTACAGATTTGCCCTATCAACAATGGGCTGATTTTTACCCAGCTACAGCAACCGCACTGGCTTATGCGTTAAGTAAAACTACGGCACGGCTGGTTTTTGCAGACAATCTTTACTCGTACGGAAATGTTATGGGAACGGAAATGAATGAACAAATGGCGAATAAAGCCAAAACAAAAAAAGGAATGATAAGGGCAGGAGTTATAAACACCCTGCTCAATTCAGGAGATGAATTTAGCAGCAGGGTTGCTTTTGTAAAAGCTGCGGATTTTATTGGCCCTAACATTCACAAAGGAATTTTTGGTACTGATTTTTTAGATAGTGTGTACCATGGTAAAACAATAACTCTAATTGGAAACATAGCGTTGCCGCACACTTTCACTTATATCAAAGACTTTGCAGCAGCCATGATAAACGTAGGTACTGCCAACGATACATTTGGACAAATATGGCATGTACCCAATGCTACTGCATTAAGCTTAGACAAATGGGTACATTTATTTGAAGTGATTGCAAACAAAAAAATAAAGAAAACAGTGTTGCCGAAATTTGTAATCAAGTTTACAGGCATTTTCAATTCTTTCATTAAAGAATTGTATGAGATAGCTTACCAGTTTGAATATCCTTATCTGGTAAATCATGATAAATATGTAAATCGCTTCGGCAACCATGCTACTTATCCTTCAGACATCGTAAAAGCAACTGTCGAATGGTACGTATCAACTAAAAATAAAAGGACAAAACTTGATTAAAAAAATAGATACCAAAGACATTTATAGACATATGTCCTTCAAAAGCCATTTGCCTTACTTCATCTTTGCTCTTACAAACTAAAAACAAAAAAAATGACACACAACATTAAAAACATTGTATTCTGATTTCAACTATTGATATTAGCAGCCATTTTACCAGCATACGCTTTTTAGAGCTAAACCATCATGAATAGTAAAAGCCCACTGCGGTTGAAGAGTAGGTAGAAAAATCAGTACTATAAAAACTGTAGTAACGATAAACAAATCAACAATCTAAAATGAAACAAGAAAGATTAATTGGATACCTGCTGATTGCTGGTACAATTGGGATTTTAATACCTTACACAATCTTAACCATTACTTTCAACTATCCCGATATTCTAAGGCAGGATAGTGCCACTTTACTTACCGAATTTCAAAAAGGTGGCACTTCACTTATTTTCACCTGGCTGGCATTTGCATTGTTAGGCATACCATTACTAATTGCCTATTCTTTAATTGGACAAAAACTGGAGCCAAAAATGCCACACAGCAGGTGGGTTACAACCATCGGCATTATCTCCGGAGTGGTGCAAATTATTGGCCTATTGCGTTGGGTATTTGTTGTGCCTGTATTAGCTACAGAATTTGTGAGTACAACAAATCCAGCCACACAGGAAGCGATAAAAATTTCATTTAAAGTTGTTCATCAATTCGGCGGGGTACTGTTAGGTGAACATTTAGGTCAGCTATTCACCGTTATTTGGACTGTATTTATATCAGCAGCATTATTAAGAGAGCACCTCATTTCAAAGTGGTTAGCTTGGTTAGGCTACATTGCTTCAGCCATATATTTTCTGGCTCAGGCAGAATTACTTGCAACGGTCATCCCAACCTTTCCGGTGATCGATATTGCAGGGTTTTTAGGAAGTACAACCTGGCTATTATGGCTAATACTGGTAGGCGTAAAATTTATTAAGTCAGGAAAAGATATTGAAAGTAACAACGTTGCAAAGAGTACTCATTAGTCAATTAGAACAATTTTTTTTAAATAATTCAATTAAACAAAATCTTAAAATAAAATTATTAATAACAGCAATCTTCGCAGTACTAACTATTACAGGAAATGCCCAAATGAGGCTAACACCCGGTAAAAAAGTTTTTGAAAAAAAGTGGATTAAAAACCAAACCTATCAAATGAAATGGTTTGCAATCAGAGACACTTCAAAATTTGAAATAGGCTCAGTTTCCACTCAAACTTTAAGTGATAACAAGTACCTGACCATAATTACCCAGGTTAACATGAAGAATTCAAAGGCTCCGTGGGTAGACACAACTGTTGCAGAAATTAAAACGCTAAAACCTATTCGTCTTTCTTCTTTTAATATGCAAAGAGATATGGTTTTAACTTTCGGAAAAATAGTAACTGGTTTTTATAATGATAAAACAAAGCAGCAGAACACTATTATTAGCGACACAACAACCTCAGAATATTTTGACAGCAACATTTACCCTGCATTAATTGCTTGGCTGCCACTTAAAGAAGGTTACAAACAAGTTATTTCAATTTATGACTATAACCCAACCGGTAAAATTGGAGTTATAAAAGCAATTATAAATGATGTGAAAAGCGGCACTTACCAAAGTAATTTATCAGGAACCAAAAATGTTTGGGTTGTATCAGTATCAGATGAAATCAGTAATGGAAAAGAGGGCTTTATGGTTTACTATATTGACAAAGCGGACAGAAAATTATGGAAACAGGAGATTAATGCAGGTAGACGTAAAATGATGATGCAGTTGATAGAATGATAGACTAATTAAAAATTACCAACCAACAGCTAACGCAAAACATCAATATCCGCAATTTCAAACATTAACCTAAACCAACTATATCATGAAGAAATCAATCATAACTATTTTACTAATCATTTTCGTTGCTTTTAACCAGCAAGAACTGTGTGCTCAAACCTGCGGTACACGGCCATCAGAGCATTTATTGTGGTCGGAAGCAGAAACTTTTGGTGTAATGGTTTTCGCAATTGATTACAGAGTTGCTCCCAAACATAAATTTCCTGCTGCAGTTAACGACAGTTACAATGCTTTTAAATGGCTTACAGAACATGGTAGCGAATTTAGCGGCGATTCCAGCCGCATTGCATATTAGGGAATAGTGCAGGTGCAAACTTAGTGGCTGTGATAACCCAAAAAGCAAAAAAAGACGGCATCAGTAATAAAATAAAGTTACAAATAATGAATGGGCTTCCTGTTGCTTCGCAGGACAAATTCATTGCTTAATAGGATTACCTCCAAACGCTGCAGAATTATAAGAATATGAAACAATTGTAAAAACTGCAATGAAGAAAGCTTTTAGTAAAACATTTACTCATAGGATCTAAACATAATAAAATGACACTACAACACATTCTATATCTTCCAACGATCTTCCTTTTAGGGTTCCTATTTGGATCTTTGATTTCTGAAAGAAGATACGGAAAACAGACAAAAAGTTTACAAACTTATACTGAATTGCCTAATCTGGTGCACAAAACAACAGGCAAAATCTTGCTATTTGCCTTTTTGATTTTCATATGTACGTTTATAATAACGCACTTATTCCCTATTCCTTACGGATCTAAAATGGTGGAGAATGTATTAGGCGGTTTACAGATATTTGATAAAAAACCATCCTTCTCAAGCACTGAAGTTTATAACCGCCTGGCAGCCTATCCTATTGAAGGACTGAATATATACAAGCGATTCACTTATACTATTGATATAATTTTTCCGCTCTCTTTTTTTTATTTCTTAATTACGCTTGCTCATTTTGTTATTCAGCGAATCTCCTTGTCTAAACATTTAGCTAAAGCCATTATTATCATACCGTTTATTTGGTTAGCTCTTGATTTCATAGAAAATGCAATGGTATTTGCATTGCTTTCAGAGTTCCCGGTCAGGAACAATTTTCTGGGAAGTATTTTGGGCTTTTTAACAACAACTAAGTTTGTATTTCTTTTTTCATGCATTTTAGTACCTGTATTATGTTTTGTTTTTGCTAAAAAGAATTTTGAACTTATTAAAAAACAAAATCTGAGTACTATAATACAATGACATTTTCAGGTAAGTTAGCAACAGGGATATTGGACCATTTTGATTTGGTTATTCCCATTTATTCTCTAAATAACTTTTGCATTGTGTCATTTGACAGAGCAAAAAATAAAACTTCGAATCAAGTAGTACTGCTACCAAATAATTAATTAAAAATGAGAGCAATCACCACTTTGCAATACGGACCACCAGACGTTCTTCAAATGAAAGAAGTAGAAAAGCCAATACCCAAAAACTATGAAATTCTGGTACGGAATTATGCAACTACTGTAACAACAGCCGATACTATGATAAGAAAGGGTAAGCCATATATTGGCAGGCTTTACTTAGGTTTAAATAAACTTAACAAAGTACTAATTGTTGGAGATGTGTTAACAAACATGAATTGGTTACCACATTTGTAGGCTTACATCAACCACCAGGTTTATTTGCATCAGATAAAGAACAAAACATTAAATCAATTTTAAAACTGCCTCATTGCAACCGGCAATACTTTGTTTTGGACACGGTCCTGTTCTTAAAGATAAAGGTGAACTTAAAACGTTTGTAAATATGGGAAAAAGCTTTTAATTAAACGACAATCATTATGAAAAAGATTAAAATCTATACACTCAGCATTCAGCAATATTTTTACTAACGTAGTACCAAATGGATTTTTTAAATTGAGTGACATTTAGTGTGCATAGATGTTCTCCTCAAAGTACTTAAAAAAACAAAAACTAAATTTCAGAAATAGACACGTATTTATTGAAGTGTTGATTAAGCTTGTCGGACATAAAAACTGGCTGAATAGAATCTGGGTATAAAATTAATTTATCATTGAAAAAGTCAACCCCATTTTATTTAAACTGCCAATTTAAGTTTGTAAGGCTTCAAGTCCCTCTTCATTTTTAAATATTTTATAAGATAACCAGAGCCATAGTATGAAGAATAATTGCAACGGTATCCTAAACCATAAATACTCCCGTCCTGCACCTGTATAATTGCCTGCTTCAAAGTTTACATGATGAATAGCTGCATTAATATTGGCAGGTACTATCACAATGAAGAACAATAAAACCAACCATACCACCACCTTCTTAAACTTTCCTACTATCAACATTATACCTGCAACAATTTCAAATACACCGGTTACGATTGTGATAAGTTCGGGGAAGGGAACAAAGGTCGGTATCATTAAAGCCATCCCCTCAAGGTATTTAAAATGACCTATCGAAGTAAAAAGCAGCATTAACCCCATTGCAATCAACCCTATTCTTCCGAGTCCGAATCGTTTCCTTATACCCGGAATTACCAGGAGGACAAAAGCAGCAATCAGGAGTACTATTAACGGTTTCATATTTTTAAAGTTTAGCCTTATTACAATAGTTCGGTAATTTTTTAAGCTGCCCATGCACCAATATCCAGGCATTGACTGTAAAGGCGTTTTATTTTATTACAATTCAGGTCTAAAGCTAAGTTTGAAAATATTCTTTCGG
>JBKJPO010000306.1:0-3370 GCA_046595095.1 Chitinophagaceae bacterium | reverse complement strand
GCTTCTTCTTACTTATGTAGGCATCGGGATTGCTTATTTTGGCGAACTCCGGCTCGACAGTTCGAATCCCAATTTTTTTAAAGGAAGTTTTTATGTATTTCTCTGTGCAGTTACATTTGCAATTTATCTCGTAGGCAGTGGTAGAATGATTCCACAAACCGGCGCTACTAAATTTACTTCTTATGCGATGATTTCTGCAGCCGGAGGCGTATTGCTGCATTATTTTGTGGCAGGAAGTATTTTCCAGGGATTTACAAATGAACTGTTATTATATGGATTCGTACTTGCGATAATCGCTACAGTAATTCCAACCTTTCTCATTTCAAATGGCATCAGGATTATCGGGTCAAATAATGTTGCCATTATTTCCAGTCTTGGTCCGGTAAGCACAATCGTCCAGGCAAATTTTATACTTGGAGAGCAGATTCATATTGGCCAGGTAATCGGTACTGTACTGGTGATTGTTGGAATTTTACTGATAGGGTGGAAGAGCAGGGAAATTTAATTGTTATTACCTGAAGCTATTCGAAACCGTGTAACAAACCATATCATTAATGCGCATGAAAATGTCGCCATTTATTTTTCTCAGGCTCTTTAACTTTCTACCATCCAGTAATCTTCCATCTTCGTCAAAATATTGCTGTGTAGTAAAATAAGTAAGTATATAATATTTGAGTGGAATAAATGGCAGGTTCAATGAAAGTTGCCGTATAGACATAAAGATCATGCTGTTCTTTGTTCCATTCACATAATAATCAAGATTATTTATCCATGTACAGCGGATAGACTTCATCTGTTGAATAAGCTTACCGGTTCCGGAAACATTTAGCCCATACTTTATCAATGTATCATTCATTCTTGCTTTTTCATTTAACCCGAAGACATACACATATTTCAAACTGTCTGTTATTATATCAATAGATATTTTTTCAAAGGTTTTGTCTGTAAAAAGTAAGGCAAATTGTTTTTGACTGTATAATGCTTTGTAAGATGATTCAATGCCGTTGAGTACCTTTTTATTCGTGTGGTAATAATTGGTAGAGATGTTCTTACTGGAGCTACAGGAAGAAAGTATCAATACTATATTGAAAAGTAAAATAAAAAATATTTTATTAGACATGCGTTTTTTTGGGTGAGCAAATGGAGATGCCAAATGTTATCTTTTTTAAAAAATCAGGTGTAACCTGTTGTAAACTTTTTCCTCCATTTTCCCAATAGGTTATGGTAATGATTTCATTTATTTTAGTAATATTAAGTAACACGATGAAATGAGTGGGTAACCTTCTCTTGGGCCCATGATTCTTCTTAGTGAGAAATGTATTGTTGAGATAAAGGAACTTGATTGCGGAATCTTTTCGATTGGTAATATACTCTACAAGATCGCGCTTCCCCGGGCGCAGCAGATCAGAACCGGAAGCATCTACTTTGTAATTGAAGAGTTTTCTAATCATGCGGTTGAACTTGGCATAATTTGTCGATGCCCAGAGGCCATCCTCATCTCCCGGGTCATATTTCCTGTTGAAAATATTTAGGTAGCCTTTGAAATGGTCGGCCAGAACCAGCAACCACAACTGTTCGGCAGGCCTTACATCCATCTTTCCTTTAAATCTTAGCGTGCCGGCTGCTCTTTGAACTGGTGCAGAAGGTTTAAAATTCACTCTACCCATTGTTGCTTTTCCCTCACGGAAAAGCTTCAGCATAAATTTTACAAAACCCGCCGGATCATTATTTAGCGGAATGTATGACAGTGCGGCATACCCGCAAAAATTGGTTCCACGTCCCGCATAAATGCTCAGTGGATTTTCAATATTCAATTTTAAATTTTCCAGGAATAAAGAAGGATCTATATTGGGCCAGTGACTGCTTGGTTCAAGTGTTTTGAAATTTGACAGGTATTTAACTGCCTCCTGTTTCGTGGAATGAGCGCTGGTATCCTGTTTATCAAAAGCAGATGCATTAAAATTATTGCAAAGGCAAATAATTAAAAATATTTTTATAAAACTTAGTTTATTGGATTTCATTAATTCTAATTCTAATTCAATTTAATCTGACTCCCATTTTCTTCGCGAGGTTCCATCCTGGCGTATAACCTGCCAGCCATTTTTTTCTGCTTTTGTCAGCAATTGTTTTCGTAATATTTTTGGATAAAAGATCTTCATGGAAGTTTTAGATAATGGAAGCTGCTGCATAATTCCTAATTGGCCCAATATTTCGTAAGTGGCAGCACCGCAACGCATTCCTAAAAAAGCATAATCATAAGGTGTAGTGGAAAGATACCTTGCGCAAATGCTGTCAAACTTTAATTTTTGTTGTCTTGTAACCGGGATAACAATTATAGCTTGTTTGGCACTGTCTGGATGCTGACCTCCTAACCTTGAATAGAATTTGCCAACAGAATCGATTATATATTTACTATGTTTTGTGTTCTTATTTGCAATCAAATGAAATTTTCCGTCAGGAATAAAATTCAGCACCTGGTCGTTATTACTTTCGATTCCTGCATGGCCTCCCAATATTCCCCCAAACCACTTTGGTTCTGTTTTTTTATAAGCTTTGAGGGGTTTGGAACCATATAGGAAATGCACTTTGATATAAGATGTATCCTGTGCCCTGGATGACAACAACATAAACGTCAAAAGACAGGTGATAAGTATCCGGGGTATCAAATATAAGTTAGGCATATACTTGTTCAAAGTTAACAAACTATCTATTTGCAACTTGTTAATGGAGGTGTTAACAGTGTGACAGCTGCATTTATAAGGATATCGCGGGTATGCCAGTCCCGGTGTATTTCATTCAAGCATGTTGTATACATGGAAATATCCACAAGTGCACCAAAAAATTCTCACAAGCCTGGAAGCAAACTTTGAATAAACTAATCTTAAAAACCTGCTGATCTCAAAAATCCAAATTACATTTGCCTTCCTGAATGCCCAGGTGGCGAAATTGGTAGACGCACTGTGTTCAGGTCGCAGCATCCGCAAGGTTGTGCTGGTTCGAATCCAGTCCTGGGCACTTTTCGTTTTTTTTAGAGGTTTTTTTATGCACTTAATTAGCCTCTTAGCAGGAAACAAAGGCGAATAGAACGCCTGGAAGCTAATCAGGATTTTCACTGAACACATGAGAAGGAGAGCATTGCCTTAAGGCCTGCGCCAAACGAATATTCAAATCAATGGAGAGCATTTCGTAATGCATACTATTACGCAAACAGAATTCACGTATAAGGATTTGTTTATGAAAGTGATACTTTAATATTTGCGCAAAATAGGGTAAGTTGAAATTCCTTATATTAGTGTGTTGGCAGCAATAAAACAACCATTATTTCACATGGGCTCTTTACAAATCCTACCTTACGAAGTTTACATTAATT
>JBKJPO010000223.1:0-14116 GCA_046595095.1 Chitinophagaceae bacterium | reverse complement strand
GATATTGCTGGCAGTGTTGGCCGGAAGATATCATTCAGCCCATCTCCGTTAGGCGTAAACGGAGTAGGGATATAATACGTTGGGCCTTCGTAAACTTTTATATCAACTGTATCATAGCCTTTGCATCCATTGCTATCCTCAACTATAAGTGTAAATCTTGTATCGGTAAAAATAGTTGCAATCGGATTTGGGATAAATGCATTATTCAGCGATCGCGCAGGCATCCAGGTAAAGCTATAGTTTAAACCACCGCTTCCAAACAATTGATGCGGTATCCCAATTGCAGCAATAGTATCTTTTCCTGCAAAGGCAGAGATGCCGGCTCCATTGCCAACAGATGAGCTAAAACTAAAGTTGCAACCATTGGCATCCGTCACAACAAGCGCATAGCTGCCTGCAGCCAGATTTGAGAATACATTTGAAGTTTGAGAAGCACCTCCATTTAAAGTATATGAGAAAGGAGAAACACCTGATGCCGGAGTGATTGTGATACTACCGGATGATAATCCCGCACAACTTGAATTTATGGCTGATGCCGTTGCCATAATACCAGATCCATTATTTACAGTGGTATTGAAAGTAAATTGACAATTGGCTGCATCCGTTACAACAATTGTATATGCTCCCGCAGGAAGATTTGAAAATAAGTTTGAAGTTTGCGAAGCCCCTCCATTTAATGTGTATGAATATGGGATAGCTCCAAGAGCCGGAGTAATTGCAATACTACCCGTGGAAGCTCCTGCACAATCCGTATTTGTAGTAGTTGCAGTTGCACTAATTCCTGAACCACCAGATACAGTTGCAGTAAAACTAAAACTGCAGTTGCCTGCATCCCTTACAGTTATATTATGAGGCCCGGCAAGCAAGCCCGAAAAAATATTTGATGCCTGGGAACTGCCTCCATCAATGGCAAAAGAATAAGGACCCGTTCCATTCGAAGGCGTAATGGTTATGGATCCAGATGCAGAACCAGGACAAGAAGTGTTGGTAGTTAATGCTGTTGCTGAGATACCGGAACCGTTGCTTACCATTGCTGTAAGACCAAAGCTACAGCCCGTAGCATCCGTAACAACTATTGCATAGCTTCCGGCAAGCAGGTTTAAAAAAAGGTTTGAAGTTTGTGAAGCCCCTCCATTCAAAGTGTATGAATAAGGAGCGGCTCCCGATGCAGCAGTGATTGAAATACTCCCTGTGGCCGAGCCGGCACAATTTGTAGTTGTTGTAGTTGCGCTAGCTGTAATTCCAGAACCATTTGAAACAGTTGCTGTAAAACTAAAATTACAGTTGCCCGCGTCTCGCACAATAATATTATGTATGCCTGCTGACTGGCCGGTAAAAACATTTGATGCCTGGAATGTGCCGCCGTCAATTGAATATGTATAAGGCGCTATGCCACCGGCAGGCGTTACAGTTACTGTGCCTGATGCAGATCCTGAACAGGAAGTGTTAGTAGTCGCAGCAGTTGCCGATACACCGGAGCCATTGCTAACTACTGCAGTAAAGCTAAAGCTACAACCTGTCGCATCTGTAACTACAATTGCATAACTACCTGCAATAAGGTTTGAAAAAAGATTAGTAGTTTGAGAAGCGCCTCCATTCAATGTATAAGAATATGGAGAGGCTCCTGCAGCCGGGTTGATCGTAATACTTCCAGTTGCTGAACCAGAACAATTTGTATTAGTTGTAGTTGCAGTAGCTGTAATTCCCGAACCATTAGATACGGTTGCTGTAAAACTAAAACTGCAGTTAGCCGCATCCCTCACAATAATATTATGAACCCCCGCCGATTGAGCAGTGAATACATTCGATGCCTGGAATGCCCCCCCATCAATTGAATAAGTATAAGGAGCTATTCCACCAGAGGGTGTTACCGTAACCGTTCCGGATGCGGATCCTGAACAAGCTGCATTAGCAGTAGTGGCAGTAGCTGAGATGCCGGCACCATTACTAACTGCAGAACTGAAACTGAAGCTGCATCCATTTGCATCGGTAACCACGATAACATAACTACCCGCGAGCAAGTTGGAAAATATATTTGAAGCTTGCGGGGTTCCGCCATTCAAAGTGTAAGCATAAGGAGTAACACCGGAAGCCGGAGTAATTGTGATACTTCCTGTAGCTGAACCCGGGCAATTTGTATTTGTAGAAGATACCGTTGCTGTAATTCCAGATCCGCTATTAATTGTGGCAGTTAAAGTAAAGTTGCAACCAGCAGCATCTGTCACTAAAATTGTATATAGGCCTGCAATAAGATTCGAAAATAAGTTTGATGGCTGAGAAGTCCCACCATTCAATGTGTATGAATAAGGAGATGTGCCAGCTGATGGGGTAACCGTAATGCTTCCGGTTGCAGAAGCCCCACAAGCTGAGTTGGTAGTGGCCGCAGTTGCAGTAATGCCTGCACCACTATTTACTGCCGTAGAAAAATTAAAGTTGCAACCCGCAGCATCAGTAACAACTATGGCATAGTTGCCTGCTACCAGGTTTGAAAATATATTGGAAGTTTGCGAAGCTCCCCCGTTTAAAGTATAAGAATAAGGTGCAATACCTAACGATGGTGTTATTGTAATAGTACCAGTTGCTGAACCAGGACAATTTGAATTTGTTGCGGCAGCTGTTGCCGTAATTGCGGAACCCCCATTTACTGTTGCTGTAAATGTGAAGCTACAAGCTGAAGCATCAGTGACTACAATGCTATACGTGCCGGTATTTAGGTTTGAAAATACATTTGATGTTTGTGATGGGCCGCCATTTAAAGTGTATGAATATGGTGTTGTACCTGCAAGCGGGCTAACAGTAATACTTCCGGTTGCAGCTCCACAATTTGCATTAGTTGTAGCAGCTGTTGCAGTAATGCCCGAATTACCATTTACAGTAACATTAAAGGTAAAGCTACAACCAGTAGCATCAGTTACCAGGATAGTATACGTGCCCGCATCAAGATTTGAAAATATATTTGATGTCTGTGAGGCCCCGCCATTTAATCTGTAAGAATATGGTGCCGTACCCGCAGCGGGAGTTACCGTAATACTTCCTGTGGCAGATCCACAGCTGGCATTTGTTGTAGTGGCCGAGGCTGAGATTCCGGCACTTCCATTTACCGATACAGAAAATGTGAAACTACAACCTGCAGCATCAGTTACCACAATCGTATAGGCACCTGCAGCTAGATTTGAAAATACATTTGATGTTTGTGAAGCCCCGCCATTTAAGGTATATGAATATGGTGCGGTACCTGCAGCCGGAGTAATGGTAATGCTTCCGTTAGGTGAAGCACAGCTCGCATTTGTTGTGGCGGCCGAAGCTGTGATACTACTTGCACTGGTTCCAACAATTATTGCAAAATTAAAATTGCAGTTGGTGGCATCTCTAACCAGTACATTATAGTTGGATGCAGCAAGATTTGTAAAAACATTTGAAGCCTGAAAAGGCCCGCCATTTATAGAGTATGTGTATGGCGCTGTGCCCCCACTCGCATTTACTGTAATGCTTCCGGTATTCCCACTACAGGATGCCGGGGTTCCGGTAGCAGAAGCACTTAGAGTCCCCAAAGTACCAACCACCACATCTCTCGTAGATAAACAACTGCTTCCAACAATTCTTGCCCGTACTGAATATGTGCCGGGGGTTACACTGAACAGATTTGAACTCTGCCATGTAAACCCATTAATTGAATATTCCAAGGTTGGACCCACCGGGTCAGTAACGGTAATTGTCCCCATATTACTTGCACAACTTGCAGGAGTTATAGTAGCCGTGATTGGGCCCGCGGTTTTATTGACATTAATCTGGGTATGAAATTCGGATTCTTCGCCGGGCAAGCGACAATCCTGGTAATATGCTTTAACTACATAAGATGCATTTGTTTCAGGTTGGCAAACATTTGTGAATGTTGCTTCCATCTTGCTGTTCCCTACTGAGACTGCAGTTCCTGTGTTTACCAGCGTGCCATTTTTGTATAATTCGACCCTGTTGTATCGACTGACCCCCGCGTTAGGCGTAAATCTCCAGGATTCATTTGTTGCTGTAAATGGTTGGCAATTCCTCCCTGGAGCAGCAACACCCATATCTCTTGCATAGTTCTGTATCCCGATAATTGCACGATTGGCATTGGTCACGGCACAGGTGGGCTTCTCCTGTACGTGTACATCTATAACCCCCGTCCCTTCATATATGACTATCTGGCTGGTGAATTTTTGTGATGTACAGCCATACATACTAACATTGGAAAATGATACAATGAATATCCTTGCCGGAGCGACGCCGATTGTCCGTGTTTCTATTTTAAAATTATCGCTCGAACGGGGGAAAATATCACTGTAGGCACCAAAAATTGAGGCCCTTGGATAATTTACTCCACTTGGTTGAGGGCAATTACCAGAACCTATTGATCCTGCTCCGCCAAATGGTATTGGGTTCCCGGTTAAAGTATAATTGTTTCCCCTCAATGCCATTAAACTATCAAAGGTGATTAATGCGTTGGTTCCAATTATGACTTTGCCATATGTTTGGCCGTAAAAACAAAATCTAAAAGGTAAAATTGTGGTGTCAATATACTTATCGTCAAAGCTTATGCAATTCGGTGTGATTGCTGGTGCATTTGTAACAAAGTCATAGGGACAATAAGGAATTGAAATCACACTGTAATCATCAGTACTTCTAACATCTGGTATTATTGCCTTGAGATTAAAGCAATTAATTAAACAGGAAAAACTTGTATCGTTATTACAAACCTGGGCTTCTGATCTGGTACCTGCCTGGAGAAACAATAAAATAAGCAGGTAAATCTTAACTCGAATCATCATAAGTTTTTGCTATAATTATGGCTGGAAGTTACGCAATATTCACTAAAATTTAATACTGTAGCGCATACACAGGCATGGTTATTCAGAGTCTCACAACTATAGAATAGATTAATCCACAGTCTCTGAAGAAGTTGTGTTGACCTCATCAAATATCTTACTTTAATTAATCGTTATCTTTGAGCCATGAATTGGAATGAAAAAAAGAAGGTTAAAATCGCCATCCTGGACCTATATGAGGGCCATGCTAACCAAGGAATGCGATGTATCCGTGAGATTCTCAACCAGTTTGGAGAAACACATAACCTCGATGTAGAATGGGATGAGTTTGAGGTGAGGATTGAGAACCAGGTACCAGATATGAGTTATGATATTTATATCAGTAGTGGTGGTCCCGGTAGCCCTATTGATACTATTGGAAGTGTTTGGGAAAAGGCTTATTTCAGTTGGGTTAACGAAGTTGAATCGTGGAATAAGAATGAACAGAACATGCATAAAAAATATGTGTTCTTCATTTGTCACTCATTTCAACTCATAAGCAGGCATTATGGTGTGGGCAATGTTTGCAAACGAAAGTCAACAGCTTTCGGTGTATTCCCGGTCCACTTATTAGATGATGGAAGGGATGAACCCGTTTTCGAAGGAATAAATGATCCTTTTTATGCTGTAGACAGCCGTGATTGGCAATTAATTGAACCCAATTATAAGTTATTGGCAAAGATGGATTCCAGGATTCTTTGTATTGAAAAAGAAAGAGCCCATATCCCTTTTGAAAGAGCAATTATGGGCATCCGATTCAATCAATATTTTATTGGTACTCAGTTTCATCCTGAGGCAGATGCACTGGGTATGAGTATGTACCTCCAGACAGAGGAAAAGAAAAAAACCGTTGTTGAAAACTACGGTCTTGCGAAATGGGAATCAATGATCGACCACCTTAATGATCCCGATAAAATCTTATGGACCAATGCACACATTCTTCCTAATTTCTTACATATTGCTGTAGAAAGTTATTCTGCCGTAACCGCTTAATTGCCCTGTATAATTAGAGTTCCTGCGAAATTTCTTCGACTTACAAAGTGAATTTTATACCTGTTTTTCTATTTATCTTAGGCAAATGGAAAAGCAGCTACGCAAAGCATTCAATGAAAATTTTACCCCGGTAAAATACCAGGAATTTCTTGCTGATCTTGATAGCAAATTCCCTGGCCACCTGGCATTCAGGGTAGCCGAAACACCAGTTTTTATTCCTAAAGCATTTACAAAAAAAATGCTGGATGCCTGCGAGGCCATCGTCGATATAATTGTTGACCCGTCTTTTAAAAAACTCACTGAAAGAGCCATCCCAGAAGGAGAAGCTGTACCTAATGAAAATGCGCATACCCATTTTATCGCCTTTGATTTTGGCATCTGCGAAAATGCGATAGGAGACCTGGAACCCCAACTCATAGAAATGCAGGGTTTCCCCACCTTGTTCGGCTTTCAGGCTTATTACCCGGAGGTGCTTAAAAAACATTTTGAGATCCCCCTGAATTATGATCATTTCTTAAATGGATTCACGAGAGATTCATATATTAAATTACTCAAAGAAATAATCCTTGGAAATCACGAAGCAGAAAATGTAATTCTTTTAGAAATAAAACCCGAAACGCAGAAAACACGAATCGATTTTTATTGTACCCGGGAATATGTGGGCATCAAACCAGTTTGCCTTACAGAACTTATACAAGAAGACCGCAAATTATTTTATTATAATGACGGCAAAAAAACAGAAGTTAAGCGGATTTATAATCGCGTAATTTTTGATGAGCTTGCTCAACAGAAGGCCAACCTGGGACCAATCGTAGATCTTACCCAGGAATTTGATGTAGAATGGGTGCCACATCCAAACTGGTTTTACAGGATCTCGAAATATACACTGCCATTCATCAACCATCCTTATGTACCGGAAACTTTTTTTCTCAATGAAGTAAAACAGCTTCCTGGAGACCTGGAGAATTTTGTTTTAAAACCATTATTTTCTTTTGCGGGCCAGGGCGTACTTATTGATGTAACAAAAGAAGATATTGATAAGATTGATGACCCGCAAAACTGGATACTTCAAAGAAAAGTAAAATATGCAGATATTATTGAAACCCCTGATGTTCCGGCTAAAGCGGAGATCAGGATATTTTATTTCTGGAAAGATGGTGATTTACGGCCACAGGCGGTAACGAATCTTGCCAGGTTGAGTAAAGGAAAAATGATTGGGGTTAGGTATAATGCGGATAAGGAATGGGTAGGTGGGAATGTAGCTTTTTTTGAAAAGTGATCTTAAACTCATCTACAACAATTCTTCTTCACAAACAACCCCTTGATAAAAATAAGTATCCGCCCTGCAAAGATCACAAGCAATGCCGATTTCGTATTTACTCTTTTAGAATGCATTTAAGAAATTATATTCAACCCTTACTAAAAAGGATGAATTATGAAATCGCTCACCCTTTCCCGTGAGTTGCGACTGGTACCCAAGGTCGAGCCGGGCAATACTTTTGAAAATAAATTGCATTGCAGGCGCTACATCAACATAATATCCTTTCCCATCGATTGAATTTTGTCCGAGAAATTCCAAGTACAAATTCATATTTGTCTGGTCGTAACTTATATATTCTTTGGGCAGCAAAAGATAGCCAGTAGATAAAGACCAATTGATTGCATGCCATGGCTGGAAGAGTTCTTTTTTCTCATTAATATTATCCAACCTGTACAGGTAACCTGCTGTTGCCGAAATCGCCAGCCTGTTTTGGAGTTTAGTGGCGATCAAACCACCTCCAACAGCAGAATTCATTCCCTCCGGGTCAATCACATAACTTCGGTGGTATGAAGGAATATCATGATAAATTATGCCACCAGTTCCATCCGGAATCTCATGAGCTTTTGTTTTTGTCAATACCACCGGGTTATCAATCATTGATAATTTACCAAAAGCTGCAAGTCTGAAATGTTTATGAATATCATCGGAGGAAAATAATCGGTATTTGCCATAAATACTTCCACCTTCAACACGATAGTTGGATTGAAACATATTGGAACCATACATCGTAGCATGAACCATAAGCTTTTTACTAAGGCCAACCATTACCTCCGGATCAACCCGGTATGAATTCCATTTACCATCGTGTTTCATCTTTGATAGTTCGCTGTTAACCCGCATGCTAATACTTCCTGCAGGCATATTACTTGCCGGTTCAGATGAAACAAAGAGCTCCTGTGCAGAGACATTACAGCTCAAATAGATCAATAGAATAATTATGCATTTTTTCATGATGAACTATAACTACACCGTAACAATATTGATTATTGAAAAAATATTGAGTGTTGAATATTCAACACTCAATATTCAATTATAAAACCATAACGAAAACATTTTACCGCATCATCAAATCGTTACGTGAAATATCCTTGTTCCCTTAACGAGCCCTTCTTTTTCGCAACATGATTCAGCAACACCTGATTTGTAGCATGCCATTTTTGTAAGTCCAGCATTTTTTTTATAAACCTTCGGCTGCACAAATCCTTTATCCAGTAAGGTGATGTCTTTATCTCCATTCAATTGCTGTGATTTCACATTTAAGAAAAGAAAAGTTTTGCCATTAGATTTAACGTGTTCATCATTGGTGACTACTTGCCCATTGAAACGCATGGTTACCACAAATTTTGAAACAAAAAATCCTGCATCCTCTACCTTCTTTTTTAACAGGTCGAAGTCGACATCGGCACCTGGTTTGAAATTAATCTCAAAGCCCGAGGTTTTGATATTGGCAAAAACTTTCTCGACGAAATCCAGCGTTTTTAAAGCATTATTAATCGATTTACTGCACATACTGCAGGTAAGACCGCTGGCTTGCATGTTTACCTTACTTATCTGCGCATTGGTGTGCTGAACAATTAGCAGAGCAAGTATCATGATTAAATTTTTCATAATCATTCTTTTCAAATGAAAATTATTTACAACAAGTACCTGCACAAGAATGTTTAACATCCGCCACCTCTTTAATTGCAGGTTTATCTTCTATCGCTTTACGATCATACTTGCAACAGCCATGTAGTTTTTCGTAAGCTTTATCATTGGCTTTTAGATCCTGTGTATCGTACCCGGCTTCAGCTATCGCTTGTTGTATTTTGAATGTACTGGATTTAGCGGGATTGTATGATATAGCCAGCATTTTAGTTTCTTCACTCCAATCAGCAGTAGTTGCCCCGGCTTTTTTAGCGGCTTTTTCAATTGTTTCTTCGCACATTCCACAGTTGCCCCAAATTTTTAATGATTCGGATTTCTTTGATGTTTCCTGTGCAAATATTGTTGTTGTACTAATAGTGCTGAATATTAACAGCATCGTGATATATAATGATTTCATATAAAAAGTTTGTATAATTAAAATTAATGCGCAAAAGTGCGCGATACGATCAATACCAACCTGGTTGGTAAAATAACTGGCTAAACGGATTGATCTAACACCTGAATACACAATTCAGGATACAAAGTGATGGAAGATTATTAAGAGGTGGGGAATGAGAAATTTTCATGGAAAATTTCTGCACATTATTTGAATTGGGAGAAAAATAGTTTGACATGCCGGGAAATAAATGCTGAATCTTGTAAACGTGGACCAGGTTTTCAGATTGCATATGGCTATCCTGCAGCTTCAGCACTTTGAATTCGTCCTTGCAGCAACCTTTGCTGTCGCCAGGCATACCGCATTTGCCGCAATTATCCGCACTATGATCAAATAAATTAACCGACTCCACAATACCCATACAATAGTGGGTATTGATGGCTATACCAGAGGCAACGAAGAGGTATACAAACGCCAGTATGAATACAAATATTTTTTTCATGCCTGAACAAATTTAATCAAATAGAAGATAGGATACAAGGATTTAACATTGGATGAATATGCATATTTTTTGGGCTTCACAAAGTCCCGGGCTATTCATATTACAATCCTTCAAAGCTTTGTCTATGGGTCAATTGATGTAGCTTAATTTACAAACCGCCACTGTATTCCCAGGCGAAAAACCAATCCAGGGTAAGGATAATTGGGCGCAGCAAGGTTATTCTTTGTAAAACTCAGGCCATTAGTAAGGTCGATCGCATTGAGGTTATCGAGGCGGATAAAGCTGGTGAACGTTTTTATGCGAAAATTAAAATAGCCACTAACGGTGGGGCGGTTATTTATCCGTACCGTATCCTGCGGAACGAATTGTCCCATCACCGGAGAATAATCATAGGCTTTATATGGCGAATTGTATCGAATATCCAATCCCAGGCTATAAGTAAGGTTTTTGAAATAAACTCCTTCCAGCGAAAGTCTTTGTCTTGTATAAAATAAGGGTACGCGTACAGGCGAAGCCCCATCAGTTTGCTGCAGAATAAAATCACTGTAAAGGCTAAACCTCCTGGTCAATTTGAATTTTTTTGCGGCTTGCACCTGCACTACATTTATCAGTTTACTGTATTGCTCAGCCTCGTAATAATTGTAGAAGTATGTATAATTTGTAATGGAAATATTCCTGAACCAGAGCTGGAAATAACGGTTCTCTGCAGACGCAGAAAGTATGGTAATATTTTCATTCTTCAGCGGGCCGTGATCTTTGAAACTGAAAGAAGAAGGATCTTCGAAAATGTATGAGGGTGTCCTGTTTACATTTTTAAAGCTAAGGCGTATGTCGCCAAGCCGGGGATTTAGAAAACGCGCGAGGCTGGCTGCAACATGAAAATTGCCGGAGTTAAATCCATTGATATAAAATGATCCCTCTGCTAATGCATCCCACTTTTTATTCCTTGTTTTATTCCGGTATTCCCCATGTGCAATAATGTTGTAGTAATTTTTGTTTCCTGATGAAAAAGTACCGCGAAAATTTTCAATTCTCAGGCCTGCAAGAATAAACTGGGCAGGGTTTTTAGTTTCAGGAAATTGTTGCAGCACAAAATCATTACTTATTATTTGCCATTTATCCTGCACTTCAAAAGAGAGCCCTGCCGATGCATTTATACTCGTATCGTATTTGTTGTCAAAATAAGTAGAATCAGCGCTTGCATTTGCCCGTATACTTTGTGTATCCTTGAAGAGATATTTGTACGAGGTATAGTGAAAAGTATGCTGGAATCTTAATTTGGGGTAAAATAAAAATTCATTTGTACTGTCATTAATTTGAATGGAATCTTTTTTCCCAAGATCATAACTCTGCCTCATGAAAAATCCAAAATCCCGGTAGACATTACCGGTATTGACTTTAGTTGAAAAAACATTATAACCGAAAGAGGCATCCCCGCCAAGATTTACGTTAACGCTGAAACGCTTTTTATTATTAGGATCCTTAAGGTCGTCTATATTTTTAACTCCCCCGTTTTCGGAAGCGGAAAGCTTATTTCCCAACAGGATGAAATATGCGGAGTAGCGTTTTCTTTTCCCCTGGTAACTACTGAAAAGCCTGTAATTATTATGATTTGTATTCTGCGTTTTGAAAAAACCAGGCGCCGATACCAGCCTGTATTCAAACCCAAAATTCCAGTTGCGGTTAATGTTTTGAGTGTGTACGATATTGATCATTTGTTCTTTACCGGATGCAAGCTGGTAGCTCATCTGCGTGAAAGGCCTGGTAGTTCTGTAAAACCGGGTATTCTCAAAATTAACGCGGTAAACATCAAAAATGTGGAAGCCTGCATCCCATCCTGGCCGGGAAACGGGTGTAAATAAAATCGGGTATGCCGGGCTGCCATTGTTCCCAAGATAAACATAACTGGCAGGCACGGGAAAGTAAACCTGGTAATCATTAAGTGTGGAATCCAGTGGTGTAGTTCTCAGGGAATCCAACAATCTGTAACTGATAGTGATGGAATCCGCCGCATCATCTCTTCTTACAAAACCACCGACAGTATCTTTTCCCTGGGAAGCCCGCACAGGCTGGTTGGGATTTGGAGCATTTGGGCTCACCACAGGACGTTCATCAATTCCAACAGGTTTCGGTTTGCGTTGTGCATCGACATTATTAGCCCCTAAAAACATTACTAAAACGGTAATAATTTGTTTTAACCTTGCCGGATATTTTCTCGTGCTTATCATTTGTAATTCCCTAAATGCGACGGATCATCTCTTTGAATATATAAGAAAGTTTTGGCCCTGCAAGTTTGGCGGCATGCAATACTTCTTCATGTGTTATAGTATTTTGCTCTTCGCGTATACCTATGTCAGTTATTACACTGATCGCAAATACAGGCAAGCTCATATGAACTGCAGCTATCACCTCCTGTACAGTACTCATTCCCACGGCATCACCACCAAGAAGGCTCACCATCTTATACTCAGCCCTGGTTTCGAAGGTAGGTCCGGTTACGGCCAGGTACACTCCTTCATGAATTTTAATATCTTTTTCGGCTGCTATTTCTTTTGCAAGATTTATGAGATTTTTTTTATAAGGTTCGCTCATATCCGGGAATCGTGTTCCAAGGTCTTCAATATTTTTTCCCAGGAGAGGGTTCAGTATCAGCATACTTATATGATCATTAATGATCATCAGGTCGCCTACTTCAAAAGATATGTTAACACCACCGGCAGCATTACTTAGGAATAGATTTTCAATCCCTAAAAATTTCATCACCCTGATCGGGAATACAACTTCATCAGTGCTGTAACCTTCATATGAATGAAACCTACCAGCCATCACCAGGATTTCTTTTCCAGACATTTTCCCAAATATCAATTTCCCCTGGTGACCTTCCACGGTACTTACCGGGAAATGCGGAATATCAGCATAGGCTATCTCCGTATGAATATTTATTTCAGTCGTGAAGCTTCCCAGCCCACTTCCGAGAACTACACCAATTTTTGGTTTTATTGAAACCTGTTTTTGAATAAAATCGACAGCTTCCTTAAGTTTATTTATCATTGGTATCTGATGCCCCCTGGCATGTATTTTTTGGGGTTAAAAATGCAAATATTGTATTTAAGATTTAATATTTATGTTTTAAGATTTACTAAGGTCAGTTATAGCGCTGAATAAGAAATCTTAAATATAAAATCTTAATTCTCAAAAGCCCTCAAAACCTGGATCATAAATATTTAATTTTAAATCATTATCACCTATTTTTGGTAAAATACTTTTATCATGAATTTGCATGAATACCAGGCCAAGGAATTACTTAAAAAATATAATGTACCTGTACAGGAAGGTATTGCATGTAATACCGCCAGCCAGGCCGACGATGCCTATAGGCAGATCCACACCATGTATGGAAGCAAGTTTGCCGTAGTAAAAGCACAGATTCATGCAGGTGGCCGGGGTAAAGGAAAAATCGAAGGGACAGAACAACGTGGAGTAGCCGTTGGTAAAAATGCGGAAGAAGTAAAGCAGATAGCACAAAATTTAATAGGCGGTACACTCGTAACCATCCAAACGGGCGCTGCAGGTAAAGTGGTAAATAAAGTGTTGGTTGCCCAGGACGTTTATTATGAAGGCGACCACCCGGTAAAAGAATTCTATCTCTCGATCCTCATGGACCGTAGCAAGGGAATGAATGTGGTTATGTATAGTACAGAAGGAGGAATGAACATCGAGGATGTGGCACACGATACGCCAGAGAAGATTTTTAAAGAATGGGTACATCCTGGTGGCACGCTTCAGCAATTCCAGGCAAGAAAGATTGCGTTTAATTTTGGTCTGAAAGGAGAAGCTTTTAAAAGTTGTGTAAAGTTTGTAACCAATCTCTACAATGCTTTTGTAGGGCTCGATTGTGCCATGCTCGAAATAAACCCGCTTTTCAAAACGAGCGATAATAAGATCATAGCAGTGGATTGCAAAATGGATATTGATGACAATTCATTAATGCGCCATCCAGACCTTACCGTGCTACGTGACATTTCAGAGGAGGACCCTACAGAAGTAGAAGCTGCAAAATTTAACCTCAATTTCGTGAAACTTGATGGAAATGTGGGATGTATGGTAAATGGAGCGGGCCTCGCAATGGCTACTATGGACATGATCAAATTGAGTGGTGGTGAACCTGCAAATTTTCTTGATGTGGGTGGAACAGCTAATGCACAGACCGTAGAAGCAGGCTTCAGGATTATCCTAAAAGATCCAAAAGTAAAAGCCATTCTCATTAATATTTTCGGAGGCATTGTACGTTGCGACAGAGTCGCCCAAGGCGTTATTGATGCTTACCAATCTATCGGTAACATCGACATCCCGATCATCGTAAGGTTGCAGGGTACAAATGCAGAAGTAGCCAAAGACCTTATCGATAAAAGTGGCTTGAAAGTGCAATCGGCAAT
>JBKJPO010000199.1:0-2703 GCA_046595095.1 Chitinophagaceae bacterium | reverse complement strand
CATCTCTGCCAATGCCATGATAAGCATACTGAGGCAATGCATTTCCTATATCATCCAACTGATTTTTGAATCCCTCCTGTGTTCCAAAAATATCAAAATCGTGAAAACGGATTAATGAAGCTATAACGGGCGCCCTTGCAAGCCAGAGGTTTCCGGTATCTTTCGGATTATCATATCTTATGTTATAAGTAGCAATTGTAAGTTGTTGTGATTGCGCAAAGTGAAAAAGAAGGATATTTCCGATTAAGCCTAAAACTTTTTTACAATTCATATTTTTTCAGTTGAAATTGAAATGCCATTCTGCGACCAATCGAACATACGAGTTTTTAATAACGAAAACAAATATCCCATCAAGAACTCCTCGGTGTTAATCATCAATATAAACCCAGGGTTTGATGGAACCGGGGAAGAAAGATTGACAACAACGAAGTATAGTATGCCTGGTCTACCTGGTCGGCAAGCGGGGAACGGGTTATTTATTATTCTGAAATAAACGAAAAATTTAATTTGTGCATAGTGGATATTTTAATCAGGGTCACACCGCAATAATCGATTGGTAATGATGTGGATGCCCGGGCAAATTGTAGATTGGATATTCTAATTTCTTAAAACTTTCAAATGAGCTCCTGTTTAATTATATTACATACTAATAAATTTCATTGCTAAATAATAACTTATGAAAACAACTATTATTTTCTTCGCTCTGCTATTCGCATATTCTACAATTTCAGCGCAAAATGTGGGCATTGGTACAATTATTCCAGGCGAAAAACTGGATGTTAATGGAAATGTAAAAGCCAATGGAATCACTCTCAATACAGGTGGCGCACCAAATGATTTCTTAACAAAAGAAAACAGCAGTGGTAAAGTTGGGTTCAAAAAAGGGCATGGCGCATTAGCAATGTATTATATTATTGCTCTTGGGGGTAGTTTCCCAAACCCAACAGGTGGGGGCAATTATAATGTGACACTCATTGGAGAAATAAAACTTTTTGCCGGCAATTTCCCTCCATCCGGCTGGGCCTTTTGCGATGGACAGCTACTCCCCATTGTTGGCAACCAGGCGCTATTTTCTTTAATAGGAACAACTTATGGTGGCAATGGACAAAATAATTTTGCCCTGCCAGACCTCAGGGGTGCTGCACCGGTGTCACCCGGTATATCAACTGCAGGCTATGAATGGTTTCATGGTGAGAAAAGCAATTGATTCCGGTATACAGGGACCTCTTTTAAAATATTATGGCTCGTAGAGACCACAGAATCTATGGCTATTTCTGATCTAAAACTTCTTCCGCTGATCTCTGTAATTCTTCATAATCATCATCTTCATATTTGGCGTCTATAGCACCCGGTAGTAATGACTCAAGAGCGTCTTCAGAATTAATGATCCGCTCGTTCACAGTTTCTGGTCCACTCCTGAATCTCGGGGCAGTTAGTATTGGTATATATTTTTCTGCTTGCACACCTTTGATCAGCTTTTGCCAGTCAAATGCTTGCCCAATATCCCATTTCCCATCTTTCCGGTAATTTACATGGGAAACAATTCCTTTAAAATTCAACACCTCCTGGGTAGCTAAATACCTTGATGATTCCGGTAAAAAATTCCTGGGAATATTATACTGAGTTGTGAGGTATCTAAGTAAAATAATGAGACTGTTGTATTGCTCATTAGTATGCGAGGCATAATAAGCCTGGCTCCGGAAAGGCGTATCCAGTTTCATATAGGCCTCCTTTTCTGAAAGCGAGCAATAAATATCTACCGGACCTATTTTTCCATTGGCTCCTTTTTGTCTTGAATAATAAGTTTCCAGGTTTCCATTTACCTCCGTAAGAAATCCATAATTAGAAAGTTCAATCCCTATTGTGCATTTATCCTGGGCATTGCCTGTTCCCTCATTTCCTATTCCTTTACCAATATGGCCTGACCAGTATTTGGAGGAAAATAGTTGATAGATTGTGCCGTCTCTACCGATCAGGAAGGGAACAGACACATGGTAATCGTTCCTGGATAAAGCGCCCAGGTCAGACCTGATATTTCCGGCTGTAAAATGCAGTACGATCTTCTGTTTGGGATGCTCAACTTTATAATAATATCCATTGCGACCTTTCGGCACACATAAAAATCCTTCTAACTTTATTTCCTCTCCCGGTACCGGGACTGAAATTTGAGTAAGGGTATATTCACCCTCGCTCCCGGTATTCTTAACCTTTGATTCAAGGCTATCCAAATTAGCAAAACGCATAAAATGAAATTTGAGTTTTTATTAAATTAATTCCGACGAACAGGTCTGATAAATAAGTCTGTGGAGATGCGTTTTACAGGGCTATTAAATCTAAAACAAAAAAAGGAATTGCCATAATAAAATAATACCCACTTGTAAATTTGTCTATGAAATTGTATGAGCCAAGCTTTCCTCTACCTGTATTGGTAAAAAAGTTACCATTGGGATCAATATTTCCACGCTTTCAATTAGCAACCCTCCGCAATGCTCACGGTTAAAGGCACTATGAGATTTTACAAATCATGAGCATATTAATACTTCTTCATTTCTTCCCTGGTAATCTCACCCAAATAATAATGGCGGATTCCATTGATCATGACCTCATCAAGTATATCAACCAGCTTTTTGTAGGAAGCACTGGAATCTGCTTTTATAATTAATATTGTTTTCTTTCGATCGCCTAGTTTAAGAGCCACCTGTT
>JBKJPO010000123.1:0-5688 GCA_046595095.1 Chitinophagaceae bacterium | reverse complement strand
CATATTGGACAACATCATCCTTGCTGTAGCTGCACCAACTCCTGAAACGCTTATCAATAATACGAACATTTCTTTTTCCTGCTGTTCTGAAAATCCATAAAGGGTATGAGCATCTTCTTTAACCAGCAAATAAGTGAAGAGCTTTCCATCATTCAGGGCCTGTATATCTGAGTATGTATTAAGGCTAATATTGACCTGGTATCCCACTCCATGCACGTCAACAATCACCATTGCCGGGCTTTTATAAGAAAATTTCCCCACCAGGTATGCAATCATGAGTTTCCAGAGCTATTTAGTTTAAAACAAATACAGTCGTGCAATTTACTATTTGAAATCGATTTTTGGTTACCGATCAGGTAAATAGTTAGGATATTGTACTTTTGGCCCTCATTTATAAATGGGGGATAAGATGAATCAAAAAATTTATGCAGCTATAACCGCGGTTGGAGGCTATGTACCGGAATATACTCTTACTAACAGTGAATTGGAAACAATGGTGGATACAAACGACGAATGGATCAAATCCCGGACAGGAGTTGAGGAGCGTCGTATTCAAAAAGGTGAAGGTCTGGGGAGTTCAGATCTTGCCGTGCCTGCAGTTCAGGAGTTATTGAGGAAGCGTGGCATTGAGGCAACTGAAATCGACTGCATTATTTGCTGTACTGTTACCCCTGATATGCTCTTCCCCGCTACCGCAAATATTATTGCCTTTAAAGTAGGTGCTGGCAACGCTTTTGGATTCGATCTTTTGGCTGCATGCTCAGGCTTTCTTTTTGGAGTTACTACCGGAACAGCATTTATAGAAAGCGGCCGATATAAAAAAGTTTTGGTTATTGGAGTTGATAAAATGAGTTCTATAGTCGATTATAGTGATAGGACAACATGTGTTCTCTTCGGCGATGGCTGCGGCTGTGTACTTCTCGAAGCCAATGAAGAAGGTTACGGAGTGCAGGACAGCCTGTTAAAAAGTGATGGCAGTGGTAAAGATTTCCTCCACATGAAAGGCGGTGGATCTCTAAAACCATCCTCGCTTGAAACTGTGATGGCCAAAGAACATTACATCTACCAGGAAGGACCTGCGGTTTTCAAATTTGCAGTAAAAGGTATGGCCGATGTGAGTTACGAACTTCTCCAAAGAAATAACCTTACCGGAGATGATATTGCCTGGCTGGTGCCTCACCAGGCGAATAAACGTATAATTGATGCAACCTCAAGCCGCATGGGACTTGATCCCGAAAAAGTTATGCTCAATATCCAACGGTACGGCAATACTACCTCAGCCACTATTCCTCTTTGTCTTTGGGAATGGGAAAAGCAATTAAAAAAAGGTGACAAAATTGTATTGGCTGCATTTGGTGGTGGTTTTACCTGGGGAGCTACTTTAGTCAAATGGGCCTATGATAGTAATTAGTATTTATTAAGATTTTTTTCTTGTAAAAATTATAAAATCAGTTGCAGGGATTTTTTCAAAACCCAATATTCGTAGTTGAGATATCACTTGTCCGCGATGATATGACTGATGATTAAAAAGATGAATTAAAACTTCATTTACTGGCTGTTTAAATTGCTCTTTCTTCGAATTGCGATAAGCAAAAACATGGGATAATGCAGCCTCATTTGCATTCTTCACCCATTGATCCCAGTCTCCTGATTGTCTTAATAATTTTTTTGAAAGATCTTCAAAATCACCATCGAAAGTCTCGGCGGGATTTATAACATGCTCTGCAAGTTTCAACCTTTGCCACCATATCGCTTCAGCTTCCCAGAGATGGAGCATATTTTTAAAAATATTCGGAAAGCTTCCACCAATTTCCTTACTCAAGCTTTCTTCATTTATTTGTAAAAGATATTCGAGCAACTTAAGATTTGCCCAGTAATTATATGCTGCATATTGTTGGAGAAGTTGCTTCATGTTTTCCCTACTTTTGCTCCAAACTTAAATAATTCTAACCGGAAGTGATTTATAAGTTGAAGATAGAACGATTAAAAGGGTTAAGGCGTTTAAAAGGTTTTAAAGATTCAGGGCGTTTCAATTTTAGCAAGCCAGATAAATTTATTTATGAGCAATAGTGATGAACGTTTAACAGGTTTTGGTTCGGTGGCCATTCACGCGGGAAATTTAAAGGATGGTAATAATGCGCATCTCACTCCGATATATGCCAGCAGCACTTATGTATTTGACAGTGCTGACCAGGGTATGAGACGCTTTAACGGAGATGAGGAAGGATACATTTATAGCAGGTGGGGCAACCCCACAATGACTGAAGCAGAACAAAAGATCTCTGCTCTTGAATCATTTGGATTGGTGGATAAGAACGGGGATTCCCTGAAACTCCGTACAATTCTACACTCCAGTGGTATGGCGGCTTTGAGCTCGTTATTACTCGGTAACCTGGAAACCGGTGACAAAATTCTCACCCATTTTTCATTGTATGGCGGAACTCAGGAGATCGTTGAAAAGATCCTTCCTTCATTTGGTATAGAAGCGTTAATTGTTGATCTGCGTGATCTTGATAAAGCGAGAGAAGCTATGAAAATGAACAGCAATTTAAAAATGCTGTTCATGGAAACTCCGGCCAATCCAACCATACAATGCGTGGATATAGATGAACTCTCCAAAATGGGCAAAGAACATAACCTGGTAATTGCAGTGGACAATACTTTTGCAACTCCATATCTTCAGCAGCCTTTTAAATATGATGTTGATTTTATTTTTCATTCCACAACAAAATTTTTGAATGGACATGGTACGGCAATCGGTGGTGCATTAGTTGGCAAAGACTTAGATTTTATGAATGAAAGGATGACAAAAGTGCATCGGCTTCTCGGTGGAAACAGCAATGCATTCGATGCTTATCTTTTAATCCAGGGAATGAAAACTCTTGAGGTACGCATGGATCGCCATTGCAGCAATGCTTTACAGGTTGCCACTTTCTTGGAAAACCATGCTGCTGTGAACAAGGTAAACTACCCGGGTCTCAGTTCACACGCAGATCATAAAACCGCAATGAAACAAATGCGTCACCCTGGACCGATGCTAAGTTTTGAATTGAATGGTGGCCTGGAAGCCGGAAAAAAATGCATTGATAAATTACAAATGTGTGTACGTGCAGTATCCCTGGGAACCTGCGATACCCTGCTCTCTCACCCTGCTTCGATGACACATTATGGCGTGCCTGCAGAGAAACGCCGGACATATGGTATCACGGATGGCTTGATCAGGATGAGTGTGGGTATTGAAAATGTTGCCGATATTATAAATGACCTGGATCAGTCATTGAAGGACTGTTAAAAGGTTTAAAAGGTTTAAGAAGTTCAAGAGGTTTAAGAGGTTCCCGCAACTTATAAAACCCCTTTCCGTTTTATAGGGTTTTACCTCAGCCCTCTTGAACCTCTTAAACCTATTGAACCTCTTAAACCTATTGAACCTCTTAAACCTTCTGAACCTGTTGAACGACTTAATTATGACCGCGATAAGAATAAGAAAAGCAATTAAGGAAGACTGCCGGGACTTGATAGAACTCATCCATGAGCTGGCAGTTTATGAAAAAGCTCCAGAAGCAGTAACAGTTAGTATGGAACATTTTATTCAAAGTGGATTTGGCGAGAAACCAATCTGGTGGGCGTTTGTAGCCGAAACGAACCATAAAGTTATCGGATTCGCGATGTACTATATCAGGTATAGTACCTGGAAAGGACAGCGGATGTATCTTGAAGATCTTATCGTAACAAACGAGATGCGGGGCAAAGGCGTAGGCAAATTATTACTTGATGCATTGATTGAAGAAGCGAGAGAAAAAAAGTTTAGTGGTATTGCATGGCAAGTATTGGATTGGAACGAGCCTGCCATAAATTTTTATAAAAAATACGATGGCGTAAAATTTGATGAAGAGTGGACCAACTGCTCAATGGAAATAAATCCATTAAACTTGTGAATCCAACAAATTCAAATCAAATGATTGAGAAAATATCAATGGGTGATAATCAAAAGCTAAATGTTCCTGATAATCCTACGATACCATTCATTGAAGGTGATGGTATTGGACCCGATATCTGGAAGGCGAGTGTGCGGGTATTTGATGCTGCAATTAAAAAAGCTTTTGAAGGAAAACGCAGGATAAAATGGATGGAAGTACTTGCCGGGGGAAAAGCGTTTGACCTTACAGGTGAGTGGATGCCGGAAGCAACGATGCAGGCCTTCCGGGAGTACCTGCTTTCTATCAAAGGTCCTCTTACTACTCCCGTTGGAGGAGGTATCCGAAGCCTAAACGTTGCACTCCGCCAGGAGCTTGACCTCTATGTTTGCCTTAGACCGGTAAAATATTTTGAAGGCACACCTTCACCTATGTGGCAACCGGAGAAAGTGAATATGGTTATTTTCAGGGAAAATACTGAAGATATTTATGCCGGTATAGAATACATGACTGGAACACCTGAAGCAAAAAAGCTTCTTGATTTTTTACAAAATGAATTGGGTGTAAAAAATATCAGGTTTCCGGGAACATCTTCTTTTGGTATTAAGCCGGTGAGCAAGGAAGGTTCTGAACGGCTAATACGTGCCGCTATATTATTTGCAGTAGAAAATAAAATGCCTTCAGTAACGATTGTGCATAAGGGCAATATCATGAAGTTCACCGAAGGTGCTTTTAAAAACTGGGGATATGAACTTGCCAGCAGAGAATTTGGGGACAGGGTGTATACCTGGAATCAATGGGAAACAACAAAAAAAGAGAGTGGTGAAGTGGTGGCCAACGAGGAGTTGCGCATAGCAACCATCGGCGGTAAAATCCTGATCAAGGATGCCATTGCAGATAATTTTCTGCAACAGGCTTTACTTGCCCCACAGGATTATTCAGTGATTGCCACACTCAACCTCAATGGGGATTACATCAGTGATGCACTTGCTGCACAGGTAGGCGGAATCGGTATTGCCCCCGGTGCAAATATAAATTACTTGACAGGCCATGCAGTCTTTGAAGCAACCCATGGTACTGCACCAAGATTTGCAAATACAAACACGATGAATCCATCATCTGTTATCCTCAGTGGTGTGATGATGTTTGAATACATGGGCTGGAAAGAAGCTGGCGATCTGATCACTAACGCTTTGGGCAAAACGATCCGGAGCAAAAAAGTAACTATCGACTTTCATAACCTGATGGATGGAGCTACGTTATTGAAGACAAGTGAATTTGCGGATGAGATAATTAGGAATTTGTAAAAGTTCAAACGTTTAATTCGTCTAATTCGTTTAAGACGTTTAAGACGTTTATGAGGTGCAAGTAGATTAAGAGAATTAAAAAAATAAACTGTAGGAAATTCAATAAACAAACTAAGTTAATTAAATACTTAAACGAATAAACCCTTAAAATTTTCAAACGTTTTAAACCCTTAAACGAATTAAAATATGAACAAAATAAAAGTTACAAACCCGGTTGCTGAATTAGACGGCGATGAGATGACAAGGATCATTTGGAAATTTATCAAAGACAAATTAATCCTTCCATATGTGGATGTGGATATACGCTATTTTGATCTTGGTATAGAACACCGTGATGCAACCGGTGACCAGGTATCGATCGATGCAGCTAATGCGATTAAAGAAATCGGGGTAGGCATCAAGTGTGCAACTATTACTCCTGATGAAGACAGGGTAAAAGAATTCAACCTCAAACAAATGTGGAAGAG
>JBKJPO010000067.1:0-10751 GCA_046595095.1 Chitinophagaceae bacterium | reverse complement strand
TATTTGAACTACTATTGACCCATAATAAAATTCAAAAGCAGTCGGCATACTCCTATTTTTCTCCAAAGTAGTTTTAATATTCTAATCATACAAGGTGAAAACACCATGGAATTGATGAGGGAAACACCGCACTTATATAAACCGCGTTGTTTATATATAAAAAAACCCCCGGTTTCCCAGGGGCGGTTGTTATCCAAACAATCCATAATACAGAAGTTTTATTTCATTGGCACGGAGAACAGGATTGCTGGCTAAAATTTTGGACAGAGGATTCCTCTCCCCCTATTTAAAGAGATTTGATAAGAAAGTGAGAGTTCAAAACCACCCTGCCCGCGGCTGGCTGATTTTAACTGCGAGACATTAGCATCGTAACTAACTGCAACGGAAAATGGCTTTTTCTCCAGCTTCACCACGGGAATCAATGCATCCTTCCACCTCAGGAACGCCCCGGCATGAAATACATACATCGGATCTTGAGGATCATCGAGTTTGAAAGAGTAGAGTGCCCCACCGATAAGTTCTGTGTGTGGGCCTTGTTTTGAATAATCGGCTTGCAATGTTACATATGCATACTCTGAAATACCCATCCTGAATCCCCCGGAAAATACATATTTTGGGAGCATCAAGCGCTTCCCATTGTCATAAAATGAGGTCTTTGAAGCCTTATTAAGATGATGATATGCCACCCCAACAAATATGTTGTTATCTGCGTTTTCGCCTACCTGTGAGTTAAAGCTCATCCCAACACTACCATCTAAATAAGTAAAGCCTGTATTTGCAAAATTTTCTCCGTCGGCCATTGTGGGATCGAAGTCTATTCCATTGAACTGGCTATTGGTAGTCATTTTGGACCTGTCAAATTTACGCTGAACCATTCCACCCATAAAGCCCAGAGATAAATACATGTTGCGCTCCGTGGATAATGATTTATGATAATTTAATGTAGGCAAAAGATGTGTAGCGGTTAATGCAACCGTTCCTGCCTTGTCATATAATATCTGTCCGCCAATTGTTAGGTAATCATCGCCTCTGCCAACCGGTAGTTTATATTCTCCGTTGAACGAGCCTGTCTGGTAAGGCACAGTAACAGAATTCCATTGATTCCTATATACTGCCTGTACCCTGATATCGCCATCGAATATTCCGGCAAGGGCTGGGTTTCTTAAGAGGGGAGTTTCAAAAAATTGTGAGAAGTGAATGTCTTGACCGATGCTATCTTTAGCAGACAGCAGCAGAAAGCATACCCACATTGCCATGTAAAGTAGCCTGGTTTTCATAGTAGAGGATTTTTTGGATTTGTAACCTGGGTTACAATTATAAAACGTTTAACCTTTCTTTTTATTTCGCTGATACAGTAAAACTTATATACAATTCTGCAGGTTTTTTAGATCAATTAATACAACTGTTTTCAGCACCCATTACCTTAAAATATAGCGACGACTATTTATCAAAAACGTTGCTTATTGTAGCAGGGCTATATTTCCTTTAAAATTGAGTACACTACTATTTTCACAAACAACATCCAGCGTGTATATATAAACGTCAGTTGATAATTTCTGGCTTTTGTATGTACCATCCCAACCACTTGTGGCTTCATTGGCCGGGAAATTATTCCTTTCAAAAACCATCTCACCCCAGCGGTTAAAAATCTTTAAAGACTTAATTGTGAAGAGCCCTTTGCCACGTGGATAGAAAACATCATTGGCTCCATCAGAATTAGGTGAAAAGCTATTTGGAATAAAAATATTCGCATTGTTACAGATCACATTTACAGTGACCCTATCCTGCATCGTACAACCACCCGCGTTAGTAACTTCGACTGTATATTCGGTAGTAGCCATTGGCTTGGCTGTAATGCCAGGATAGAAGTTTCGGAATACTCCTGAAGTAGGGCTCCATGTTACAGTATTCACATCTGCAGAAATAATAGGTACGAGATCAACAGTCTGGCTGGCATTGATGGTAACATCTTGCCCTGCATCGACTGTTGGAAGAGGGAATACCCTAAGCAATACATAGCCAGTATCTTTGAAACAGCCTTCTTTATCGGCACCAACCACCATGTAATTAGTAGTGGTTAATGGCCTTGCAACAGGGTTTGCTACTGTAGGATTGCTAAGCCATGTTGTAGGAGTCCAGGCATAGCTATCCGCTCCGCTGGCATTAAGCCTCACCGAACGACCCGTACATACAGTATCACCATTTCCTGTATTCATTTTAAAGCCATATTTAATGGCAATTTGCACTGTATCTGATGAGGCACAACCTTGGCTGCTGCTGCCTGTCACTGAATAAGTGATGGGAACATTGGGTGTAGCTACAGGTGTTGCACAAGTGGTACAGGAAAGGAAGGTTGCAGGGGTCCAGTTGTATGTAGCTGCGCCTGTTGCTGATAGGGTTACCGAACTTCCATTACATACCAGCGAGCCGGCATTTGCAACGACTGTTGGTATGGCATATCCTTCAACTACTCTGCTGGATGAATCAACACAACCTGAGCCATTAGTGGCAATGAGGCTGACAGTATAAAATCCTGCATTAGGATAAAGTTGTGCCGGAGGAATTTGTAGTGTAGAGGTATTCCCATTTCCAAAATTCCAATACCATGAGATACTAGAAGAATCCTGTAGTAATCTGTCGCCGGTAAAATTCAGTGTCGCAGGTATACAGCCACCCACATCACCGCCGATTGCAATCTGAGGGCTGGGAACTACTCTAACTGGAACAGGCTGTTGTAATGTGTCTTTACACCCGAATTGTGTAGTAACAATGAGTGTTGGATAAAATATACCATTGGCATTATAGTAATGCGTTGGGTTTTGCAGGCTTGAACTATTTCCATCTCCAAAGCTCCATTGATAATTGGTTATAAGATCGTTGCTGATACTTGAATCCTGGAAACTTATCCACCCAGAATCACATACAGTAAAATTGGTATTTCTGAAATTTGTTTTTACACCAAATACCTGAATGGTATCCGGACCGGTAATGGGTACCTGGCATCCGGTAATATCAACCAATATCATTTTTGGAACATAGATTCCAGGGTTAGTATAAACATGCGAGATGATCGAATCGGGAGAGCTAATCAATGTTCCATCATTGAAATCCCAGATAAATGAAAGATTATCCCTCGTTGTTGCCTGGAAATTTGTTTGCAATGGATCACAACCAATGATATTTGTATAAGTGAAGGAACCTTGAGGTCCCCGCACTATAATTTGTTTTGTTTTTGTATCAACACAGCCACCGGGCCCCGTAACCGTTAGTACGACGTTGAAAACTCCCGGAAGAGAATAAAAATGCGAAGGGTTGTCAACAGTTGAATTAGTGCCATCTCCAAAGTCCCAATTTTTGCTAATGATACCCGTTGAAGTATTTGTAAATGTCACGACCAATGGCGGGCATGTACTCACAGAATCACTCATCAGGAAGTTTGCTCTAGGGAATTCTATTTTGATATAACCTGGTTTTATAATACTATCCGTGCAGCCATATTGGTCAATAACGAAGAGCCTGATCGTATATAATCCCTCTGCAGTATAGCGATGTACGGGGTTTGCCAGCGTTGAACTGTTACCATCCCCGAAATTCCAGATATAAGTTAGATTAGGACCGGTGGAAAGGTTTGTAAAACTAATATCACCATTAGGACAGGATGCCGTGTCGGTAGTAAAAAAATCTGACAGCGGCTTGGAAATGATGATATAGTTTGCTCTTACCAGCCTGTCAACACAACCTTTACTATCGGTTACGGATAAACTAACTGTATAAACACCCGGGCCGGCATAGGCATGCTGAAACGGACCACTGCTCAGTGTATCAAGTGTGCCATCTCCATAGTCCCAGGCGTACTGCTGAATTGGGTGCGTACCGTCACTATAAGAACTGTCTGTAAATGTAATAGGTGTGTTGAGGCATGTGCCCGGTACTGACGATGTGAACTGCGCTGTTGGCCCATCAACCTGGATGTACAATGACTTTATCAAAGTGTCTTTGCAACTCAGTAGATCAGTAATTATGAGCGACACGGAATATGTGCCAGATACAGTGTAAGTATGAGATACCGTGCCTGAGGTTGATATTAATGACGATCCATCACCGAAATCCCATGTATGACTTCCTATATTTGATGTATTGATCCCAATAGTGCTGAAAGTTATTGGCGTTCCCTTACAGATCACCGTGTCACTTGCTGCGAAATTTGCATTTTCAATTATGATATTAATCAGTCTTGAATATGTATGGCTGCACCCGGTTACGTTATTGGTCACCGTTAGTTTTACTGTATAGCTGCCTGGTACTGCATAAGTATGTGTCGGATTCTGAATAGTTGAACTGCCTCCATCCCCAAAATCCCAGGTCCAGGTATCAGCTCCAATTGAACTATCGCTGAACTGTCTGAATAAAGGCAAGGTACAATCCATCATGTCAATAAAGGATGCTATTGGAGGTTTAACATGGATATAGTTCATGAAGCGAACTGTATCAGGACAACCATTGTTCCATACAATCAATGTTACATTGAAATTTCCGGTATCATTATAAGAATGTCCTGGATTCTGCAAGGTCGAAGTTCCACCATCACCAAATTCCCAAAACCATTGATTCACATTTCCTGTTGACAAATCTGTGAAATTTACCTGCACAAAAGCGCATACATCACGTGGAGAAGCAACGAAGTTTGCAACGGGCTTACTGGATACTATTACACCACTAGCAACGGTGGATGTATCAGAACAACCCCCTGCCGTGGTTATAATTAATGTAATGTTATAGGTGCCTGAACTCGTATAAGTATGACTGGGCGAAACCAGTGTAGATGTATTTCCATCTCCAAAATTCCAGAGATAACCCACAACAGGGTCAATACTATTGGTGGTAGCTGCGAATGTGGTGGTAAAAGGTGTACATCCTCTTTGAGGCAGGTTATTGATCTGGACCTGAGGACCCTGTATGATGACCTGGCCAGGCTTCGAGATTGTTGTCGAACAACCAGAAGCATTAGTAACGGTAAGGGATACAGTATATGACCCACTTGTTACATAAGTATATGAGGGGTTGGCTAATGATGATGTAGTTCCATCGCCGAAATCCCATAAGTAAGATGTGGCCCCGGGTGCAAGGCTTGTAAAATTTATCGAAAATGGAGCTTTACAAGAGGTGCTGTCATTCATTGAAAAGTTCACAACTGGTTTAGCCAGCACGGTAATGCTCCTTGTAAATGTATCGAGGCAAGCGCCAAAATTACCAATCATAGTTATTGTGTAAGTTCCGGGCGTGTTATATGTTTTTGAAGGGGTGATTGAATTTTCTGAACTGCCATCACCAAAATCCCAGGCAGCACTGAAGGGTTGAGGTACACTTGTGTTTACGATATTTACAATACTTCCTGCACATACGGTAACAGGGCTTGTAAATGATGCATCAACAGTGCCTATTACAATTGCATTCTGTTTTACAATGGTATCTCTGCAGCCATTTTGGTTAGTAACGATGAGGCTTACATTGTAACTCCCGGGATTTGTGTATACATGGGATGGGTCTCTTAATGTAGAAGAAGTTGCATCACCAAAATCCCATTGGTAACTGATTGTACCAACGCCGGTAGATGTATTGATAAAATTAATTGTTACCGGGGGATTACATGAATTAGGAATATTATTTGTAAAATTTGCGTTTACCCCTGTTGTTAAATTGATATATTGGGACTTAGTAAGCGTCCTTACGCAGCCAAAACTATTTCTAACACGAAGGGATACGTTGTAACTTCCACCGGCAGTGTATGTGTGTTGTGGGTTTTGAACAGTTGAAACATTGCCATCACCAAAATCCCATTCCCAGGTACTTATGGTTCCACTACCAGGCACGCTTTGATCGCTAAACTGAACCAATAATGGGAAACAACCTGTTAGCGGGGTTCCTGTAAATTGTACAGTTGGTAGTGCAAGCACTGTGATATATTGGGTCTTCGTTATCGAATCAGCTGTACCTGCTCCATTTCGTATATATAGTTTTATATTATACTGGCCTGGGGTAAAATATGTAACAGAGGGATTCTGTAAAAACGAAAGTGTTCCATTTCCAAGATCCCATTTCCAGAAATTTGGATTGCCTGTGGATGCGTCGGTAAACCGTACTATGAGTGGGGCACAACCTGAGACCGGGGTACCTGTGAAATTAGCTGTAAGCTGAGCCTTACTCAGAAATCCTGTTAAGAGCAATGCAAGCCCAAATAACCACTTGCAGCTTGCTGCATAACGGACTGTCATAGGGAATGGTGTTTTATGGATGTTGGATAAATAATGGACCCATGTCCAATTATTGTGTTATAACAGAATTATTAGAAAAAAATTGCATTCCAGTCCGCTAAATTTATTTGAACTCATAACTAAAACGCTCTCTAAAAATCACGGTATTAGAATAGATAAACAGAACTATCTAAAATAAAAAAATCCCTCAATAAGGGATTTGAATTTTGTTGGCCAAATTGAGTATTATTGCCTTACCATGTTAAGTACATCAGGCTCGGAAGAACCCCATGGAGCAAGATCCATTTGCGTAGTAGTTTTACGAGTAAATCGCCATTCCCGTTGTAAAAAAACCAGCTCACCAGGAATAGAAGGCAGGGTGATGACTAATTTACTATAATCTTCATTACTACTCCAGGTTCCTGTATAAGTAATGCTGTTTTTCATGGCTTCAAGGTTACCATTATAATATGTTCCTTTCCGCATGATAAAGACATACCCATTATACCTTGAAGTAATATCTGTGCCATTATCCGTGGCGAGTGTTATAATGATATTTTTATTCAGCACATTGTCTTCGAAAAATTTCTCAAGTAATGTTGCACCTTGTGCATTAGTTAGGCTATCCTTTTTACAGGAACTACCCAGCAAGCCGCAGAAAATAATTACGTAGAATAAAATTTTATTTAAACTAAAAATTTGTTTCATTGAATATTTATTGATCATATATAACATTATATTTCTTTTGAAGATAACTAAGAAAATGTTTTGGATTGAGGCCTTCGCCTGTGGTCCTTATACAAAGTTCTTCCGCTGTATAAAATCTTCCATATTGATGGATATTGCTTCTTAACCATTGCAAAACCGGTGCCGTATTACCCCTGGTTATTTCAGTATAAAGTTCAGTTAATTGATTCTCAATTGTTTGAAACAGTTGTGCTGCATACAAACTCCCCAGGGAATAGGTTGGAAAATATCCAAAACTTCCATGACTCCAATGAACATCCTGAAGGCATCCCTTACGGTCATCAGGAACTGTAACGCCAAGATAGTGCTCATATTGTTCATTCCACCATGCAGGAATTTCTTTAACTGTCAAACTACCACCAATCAATTTTTTCTCAAGCTCATACCGAATAAGAACATGAAAATGATAAGTGATCTCATCAGCTTCGGTTCGTATTAACGAAGGTTGAACTTTATTTATCCCATTATAAAATTGCGCAAGCTTCACTGTAGATAATTTTTCCCCAAAATACTGCTGAAGCCTGGGATAAAAGAATTTCCAAAAATCCAAACCACGACCGATGCAGTTTTCCCAAAGCCTGCTCTGGCTCTCATGAATACTATAACTACAAGCTTCACCCAACGGTAAACCATATTCTTGTGAAGGCAAACCTTGCTCATACAGGGCATGACCCCCTTCATGAATACAGCTCCAGCACATATTTCCCAGGTCATTTTCATCCACCCTCGTGGTAATGCGAACATCCTGGTTGTGAAAACTAATACTAAACGGATGCTCACTCAAGTCTTGTCTACCAGCTTCAAAATCAAATCCCATCGAATTCAGGAGTTCTAATCCAAACTGCCATTGTTTATCCTTAGCATAATTTTGTCGAAGAAAGCCATCATCTACCTGCTTACAATTTTTTATTTTTTCCAGGATAATTGAAAGTTGTGGAACTAACCCCGAAAACATTGAGTCCATCTTTTTTACCGTGAGCCCACGCTCATAATCATTGAGCAAAGCATCATATGGGTCTTCATTGTATTCCAGGAATTCTGCTTCCTCCCGTTTTAATTTTACCAATATTTCCAATGGTTCTTCAAATAGTAAAAAACTATTGGCCTTCCTTGCTGAGATCCATGCCTGGAAACATTTGCTAACAGCCTCAGATAATTTACGAACGAAAGATCCCGGTAGTTTTTTGTTCTTATTATGGTCATACAAGGATAATTCTACATTCTTGCGTTCAGTTTCAGTTAGCTCACCTTTTAGGAGGAGATTTTCCATAAGATCTCCAAACTTTGGATCTGTAAAAAGTCTATGGCTAAGCTCCTGCATTGTAGCCAATTGTTTTCCACGCATGTCAGCGCTTTTCGCAGGCATATATGTCTCCTGGTCCCATTGCATTAATGAAGCCGCACTTTTTATGTCTGCAATCTTGATAAGGGTGTCTTTGTATTCGGAATAGGACAATAAAAAAGTGTTAAAGGTTAATTGTTAATGAAGCAAGCCGTATTGTGTTTTGAGTTTTTTTGATAATTTGTTTTTAACTAAAGCATATGATTGTTTAGTAAAATATTCCCATTCTTTTTTTGAAAATGCATCCATCTTACTTACGAGAATCCAATGATATCTTGACAAATAAGGTGCTGGAATTATACCAGGCCTGTTGGTTAATTCATCGAATTCTTCCGAGGTTACTTTGAATGAAACTGTGAGTGGCAATTCTAAACCAGAAACGCAGAACATTTTTCCGGCAATGAGAAAACAAAGGTCATTGCCCCATTTAATATCTTCTGTTACAGCTGGATTTTTATTACAGATTTCACGAAGATCTTCGATATCCATTTTTTTCCTAAAGCTAATAAAAGCCTGTCAAAGTTTATTGGGCTTCGGCTTTTAGAAACATGTTGGGGAATATTTACTTTATAATAAACGCCCCGTGATCAGCGGAGCGTTTAACTTTCAAATATTTGTAGATCCCTTATGTAGACTGTTCTAAATTAGAACAGGAAAGCTAATAATAGCTTTACATTATTCATACCAATATTTCCTTTGAATAAATTTTTTTTTATCCCGGTTCGGCTTTTCAATAGGCTTGATTGTTAATTGAAGATTCGGCAGTTCGGTTAAGCCTATTTTTTTAAGATTTTCAATTGCCATATTACCGGCTGTGGCATGATTTTGTATGGATTGTAGCTGATCAGAGAATTTATTAATCTAAACTTTCATGCATATGAACAAAGACCTCAATTATCAAAAGGATGTCTATACCAAATTTTTTGAAGTGAGCCCAGGTGTTTGGGGTTTAAGAGACACGTTCGTAAATGTGTATATGGTGCTAAATCCTTTCGAAGGAAATTGGGTGCTGGTAGATGCTGGATTGCGATGGTCAGCTGCAAAGATTCGTAAAATGGCCGGCCAGTTATTTGGAGAAAATAGTAGGCCTTCCGCTATAATTCTTACTCATGGCCATTTTGATCATGTTGGCTCACTTGAAAAACTTGCAGAAGAATGGGACGTGCCGGTATATGCTCACTATCTCGAGTTGCCTTATTTAACAGGGAAATCCGCATATCCACCACCTGATTCCTCAGTAGGAGGTGGACTGATGTCTTCAGTAGCCTGGCTGTACCCAAAATCTCCAATTAATATTTGGAGCAGGGTCAATGTACTCCCGGGTGATGGAAGAATTCCAGGCTTACCTGAATGGAAATACATTCATACACCCGGCCATACACCGGGGCATATTAGTATGTTCAGGGAAAGGGATGGGGTTATGATTGCAGGAGATGCATTTGTAACAACCACAGCAGAGTCGGCAATTTCAATAATCCGGCAGACCAAAAAATTATCAGGCCCTCCGAAATATTATACTTATGATTGGGAAAAGGCTGGGGAATCAGTTAAAAAACTTGCCGACCTTGACCCGGAAATTGTTGCAACCGGCCATGGCAAACCCATGTGTGGCCCGGAAATGCGAAGTGAATTGTACATCCTCTCAAGGCATTTTGAAGAAATGGCAGTTCCTGTTCATGGCCGATATGTGGGTTCATCTGCAATTGCGGATGCTACGGGAGTTACATACCTACCTCCAAAACAAACATCGCCTGCAACCTGGGGCAAAATAGCTGGGATCCTCACAGTAGGGATACTTGCATATGCAGTTTATAGAATAAGAAGAAGAAATGAGGAACAGCGGATGGAATTGCTTTCGTATGAAACTTTCTAGCTTTCTACTGGATGACCCTAAAAAATTCTACCCATGGCCCCACTGCTTCCTTGTATTGTTTTGCCATCACTCTTGTTATTTGGGCAATGTGTGTTAGGTCATGAATGGTATAGGAAGCCAATAATTGAGAAAGATCCACTTCTCCAAATTTTGGGTGAATCCCTGTTTTCTGCAGGTCCTTTATGAAGATATTTTTGGATTTAAGTATTATAAGATTATCAGATCTTGCTTCAGCAAATTCAACAAGCAATTGGTTGATGCTTTTTCCCTTGCTCTCTTCAAATTGAGCGAAGCGATCGAATGGAACAAATCGTTTATCCATACCGTTACCAAGTATAATATTCAACCGTACTATCCAATCTGTTTTCTCACCATGTACAAGATGGCCAAGAACATCATAAGGACTCCAGGTCTCAGGACCCTCATTGTTCATCACCCATTCCGGCGAAAGTCCTGAAAGCAATTCCTTAAGAACGGCAGGAGTTTTCTCAAGTATTTGGATGGAATTGGTAAGATTAAATTGCAATGAATTATGAAT
>JBKJPO010000355.1:0-4105 GCA_046595095.1 Chitinophagaceae bacterium | reverse complement strand
ACCGTAAACAAACAGCTTCAATAAATCTTTCGGGTGATAGGCAGGGCGTCCCTCCTTGGTGGTTTTAATATTGAATTGATAATCTTTAGCATTAAGACTCTCAACAAAAAGATCTATGATCCGGACTTCATTATCCCGGCTGATTATTTGATCAAGTGAATCGGGAAAAAGAATACTTTGGGATCTGTCATTTCCTTGTATGAATTGCATAACCAAATATACAAAATACAAATGCGTTTACCCGTTGAAGTTATACAGGAAATGTGGATAGTTCTTAGACAGTCTGACGCTTGCATCTTTGGGCAGGTGGGGAAATAGAATCCCAAATGCCCATAGCTGCTGCTCAATTTATAACTAAATGTTCATTGTTTGTTCAACTGCCCATTCATATTCTAATGCTGGAACAAAAGCTGAGCTTTGAATAAATGCTGATTGTAATTTCTAAAGCCACACTTGCACAAAGATGCCTGTTGTTAGCGGCTGGCATATGTCAATCAACGTTTAGCATAATAAATAATGCAAACACCGAACAATGCAATTGATGCTCCGATTATGTCGTATTTGTCTGGCGAATAGTTGTCAAACTTGTATGCCCACAATAATGACATCACAATAAACACTCCACCATAAGTTGCATAAACTTTTGCAAAATTTGATGTCTGCAAAGTAGCAACTACACCATAAAGTACAAGAATAAAGCCCCCTAAAAGTCCATACCAAAAAGGTTTGCCTTCTTTAAGCCAAAGCCAAACAAGATAACCACCACCAATTTCACAAAGCCCTGTAAGTAAAAATATTGATAGTGATTTTATGATTATCACAATTGGAGTTCAGCTTTCATAAAATCTTTTGTTCCTTCTGCACCTGTCATCTCTAACCATATTTCGCTTTTGTCTCCTTTTACAGAAAGAGTAAAAGAGAAAAAATCGCAACACTCCCTTTCGGTTTTTATAAACTCTGTAAGATCGTCAACCATTTTGTCGGTGCCTGTAAATTTGAAAGCGTAACCGTTTGCTAACTCTTTTGTTTGGATAACTTGCTTTCTCAAGCTTTCAATAACTGTGGACTTGCGTTGTTGCAATTCTGGTGTTGTCAGTTTGCAAGTTGGGTCAGTCGCTTTGATTTTTAGATCATACTTATCAGAAGCAATGGAAGTGGGTTTTTTATCTGTTGTCATTTTTTTAGATTTATCCTGGCAACTTAAAAGAGCCAGAGCGGATAATAATAAAAGGGAATTTCTTGTCATTTTGTAATTATTTTTACAAAGATAAACGGTGGAGTATAGTCCACGGTCAAGTAATAAATAGAATAAATTTTTAATCAAGATGTTAATAGGCGAATTATCCAACAAAACAGGGCTGTCCAGAGACACTATCCGGTTTTACGAAAAACAAGGCCTTATTTCTGTAGCACGGAAAGAGAGGCGTTTTGATAACTACAAAGAATATTCAGAACAAACTCTGCAGCGCTTGTTGTCGGTTAAACTGATAAAAAGTTTTGGCTTTACATTAAATGAAGCATCTGATCTGTTAGATATGATTGAAATGGATGAAGCCACTTGTAATAATGTGTCGGAGAAGATTAAAGCAAAAGTCAAGTTGCTTGATGAAAAAATAAAAGAATTGAGGAAAATTAAAACTTTGCTTTTAGATGGGATAAAAAATTGCCAAGGCGTTTGTAATCAGTCAAAGCCTGAAGAAAACTGTCCTATAATAGTTGCCCCAAAAGTTTGAGTTGCATTTTATCAAAAGTGTTTTTACAGAACCGTCACAACAATATATTTTCGGAAATGTAAGTGTGTCCCAATTAATTTTTGATAAATAAGATATTACTGTTTACTATCTTCATTCAGTATGAAAGTAATTGAAAAATATTCCACATTAGCATACAAAGAGTTTGCTGCTGCTGACTTTCCGGTTACCGAAAAAACCATATCGGAAAAAATATTTTACAACAAAACAATTTACACATCTGATTTTATCAGGATCATCGATTTTCAATGCGACAGCAATGAATCATTCACATCCAACCTGGAACTGAGTGGGTATTTCAGTATCGGTTTTACCCGCACCGGAAATTTTCATTTTCATTCATACAGGCATTCTGCCGATATATACAATAGCCGCATTTTAATTGAAAAGCCTGAATGCGAATACCGTTTAACGCATAACGGTGAGGTTTCAAACGCAACTACTTTTTTTATTTTTGCGGAAGAATTTTATGAAGCGCTGAAGGAAAAATATAATTTAAAACGATCTGTCTTTTTTAATAACAGTAACATTTTGTCTTTGTTGTTGCTGGCAACTCCTGAGATGGAATATCTTCATTTTTCTATCTGGCAAAAAATAAAAAAAAAGGAAAATAGCAAATTAGAAATTGACAGCATGGCGATTGAATTGCTGCATCTTGTTATAGAAACTTTAACCTGCGAAACTGTTTGCAATGAAATGCCGGAGAATATCAAAAAAAATCATTTAACAACCATTGAAAGAGCGAAAGAATATATTTTAAAAAATTTTACCCGGAATATTTCACTCAATGAACTTGCAAAATATTGTCATGTAAGTCCGTTTCATTTCAGCAGGATATTTAAGCAATTCAGTTCATTTTCTCCTTACCAGTATCTTCAAAACTTTCGATTAAAAAATGCAGAAATGCTGCTGAAAACAACTTCGCTTTCTATAACCGATGTATGCTATATGAGTGGCTTCAACAGCCTTGATTATTTTTCTTCTACCTTTTCAAAAAAATATAATTTACCTCCTTCAAAATACAGAACATCGCTTGTGTAAATAAGAATTAAAGCAAGATTTCACAACTTTATTTTATTAATAAAAGTGAATTTTAGCTTGAAATAGATGCTTATTTATCTATCCAAATACGTTATTATGAAATCAACCTTATTAATCAAAGCACAAATTTCATTATTATGCTTCTTTTGCACCTTTCAACTATCTGCGCAAAAAAATTATTCAGGCAAAGAATCAATTACTCAACCTAAAATATTTGCAGAAGGAATTATCAGTACCGGCGAATATGAAACCCATCCTGCCTTCTCACCATCAGGCGATACAGTGTATTTTTTAAAATGTCTGGCTGACGCAAACTTTTGTACTATCTGTGTGTCGTACTATAAAAAGGGCAAATGGTCTGCACCGCAGGTTGTTTCTTTTTCAGGAAAATATACAGATGCGGATCCATTTGTTACCAAAGATGGTAAGACTATCTATTTTGTTTCCAACCGTCCGGTACATGAAGGTGATTCTGCAAAAGAAGATTGGGACATTTGGAAAACAGAACTTACCTCATCTGGTTGGGCTAAACCCGTTCATCTTGATAGCCCTTTTAATAGCAGCAGCAGCGAATTTTTCCCCACGATAGCTGATAACGGCAATCTCTATTTTGGTTCCTCAAGAGAGGGTGGAAAAGGCAGAGCGGATATTTATTTTTCTAAAAGCATAAACAATAAATATACTGAACCACAAAACTTAGGTGATTCAATCAACACCGCAGGTAATGAATACGAGCCTTTTATTGCTCCTAATGAAAGCTATTTAATTTTTATGGCGACATATCCAAACGGCGTTGCACATGCCGACTTTTATATCAGTTATAATTTAAAAGGCAAATGGAGCAAAGCCAAAAAACTTCCATCACCAATAAATTCTCCCGTAACTGAATGGGGTGGTAAAGTAACCCGTGACGGAAAATATTTTTTCTTTGGCAGCAGCAGAAATAAAATAAATGAGGTACTGCCACAGCGTGAAGATATGCAGCAGTTTGAAAAAAGATTAAACAATGCCGGCAATGGTTTGGGAGATATTTACAATATAGATTTTTCATCAATTAAAAAACTTTTATCAATGCAACAAACAACAACTTTCACGGAAATAAATGAGCCCACAAAAACAGACAAGGAACAGTTGAGTGATTTAAATGCACAGTTCATTAAAAATTTTATTTCGCAGGATACTGTTGCGCACAATCGGATTATTCATAAAGATTTTGTTTGTATTGAAGGTTCCGGAGAAATAGTGAACCGTGAAAAGTATATGAAAGACTGGGCACATGATTATGAAAATGGAAGCTTTACTTCATTCAAATA
>JBKJPO010000267.1:0-3938 GCA_046595095.1 Chitinophagaceae bacterium | reverse complement strand
GGCTTATGCTGATTATACTAACCAGGCAGGTTCGGGCTGTGTGCTTCCAGCTGCATTTGTAGATGACAGCAGGCCAAGGGCAAGTTTTACTGCTTCGTTTACAGGCACCTCTATAGCAACAGCATTGAATACATCGCGTATAGAATATTTGCAGGAAAGCAGTGATCAATATTTTTACTCAGCTACCGGCGAATTACTGGCGCGTATAAAAAATACCGCTCCTAACAATTATGGGTGTACGCAAGTGGTAATTGACAGGTCAGGAACTACTTCCACCGCCTTTTGGAATAATACCCCGGCTAATTATTTAATGAATAAAACTTATAGAATCTTACCTGCAACCAACCATGCATCTGGTCAATACGAGGTTACATTTTATTTTACAAAAGCCGAAGTTGATGGTTGGGTAGCAGCAACGGGTCAGTCTTTTAGCAATATTCAAATGATAAAACTGCCAGGGCAGATCAGTACCACCACACCATCGATTCCTGAACCGGGTGGGGCGGGTACAACGCAGATTGTTACTCCAGTGGTTACCACTTTGGGAACGAAGTATTCACTCACCGCAACGTTCAGTAACGGCTTCTCTGGTTTTGGTTTTGGTATTCCAGGATCGATTGCGCTGCCTGTAACGCTTTTGAATTTTTCAGGTCGCTTACAGGGTAATTATAGCTTCCTGGAATGGACTACATCTACGGAACAAAACAGTAAACAATTTGAAATTGAAAGATCCTACGATGGAACAGGTTTTATGAATATAGGCACTGTAAGAGCCGCAGGTAATAGTTCTACAAACCGCAATTACTCCTTCCTGGATGGTGAGGTGGCAGCGTCGATAAATTACTTTAGATTAATCATGGTTGATAATGATGGGCAAAAGAAAGTCAGCAATATTGTAGTTATAAAAAATGCATCAGCTATCCAGGATATTCATGTTATTAATAATCCTTTTAGCCATAGCATTGATATCAGGTTTGAAAGAATACCACCCGGAAAAATCAGTTTGCAATTAACAGATCTATCGGGCAAAAGAATGGCAGTACATGAATTTACCGCGCCAGGACAGCTTTATCGCTGGGATATAAGTATGCTCCACCTGAGCCGTGGAATATATTTGCTGGAAGTATTGGCAGATAAGAATCGTTATTCCATAAAAGTTATGAAGGAATGATATTTGGATGGAAATTATAAACGATAAATTGATTGTAATGGTTTAATCCAAAACGCATTAAACTAGTTAAAGATTCTCTCCATAATGTTAATTGTCTGCTTCAGGACATGTAAGTTTTGATATTACTTGTTTCTTTGCTTTTCCGGAGCTAGTTCCCGGTGATTTTAAAACTTAAAATTTAATATGAAAAAATCTTTGATAATCCTGGCTGCCTTATTTACGTTTTTTGTTGGAGTTGCCCAGGAAAAGCCGAATGGGTTAGCCCTGCAGTCAATCGCACCCGACTTTACAGCTAAAGATCAATATGGGAAGAATATTAATTTAGCAGATTTGCGCAAATCAGGCCCCGTTGTTATTTTATTTTATAGGGGTCACTGGTGTCCTTTTTGTAATAAACAATTGAAAGCATTGCAGGATTCACTTCAATTTTTAAAAGCGAAAGGTGCCAGTATAATTGCAATCACTCCCGAAGCCCAGGAAGGTGTTGAAAAGACAATGGAGAAAACCGGAACTACATTTCCCATTATCCATGATAAAGATGTTATGATAGGAATGAGTTACAAAGTTTCTTACCAGGTAGACACTGCGACGGTCGCTAAATATAAAACGAATTGGAATGTAGATTTCCTAAAAATTAATCAGCAAAATGATAAAGCCTACCTGCCTGTTCCAGCTGTTTATATAATTGATAAAAAAGGCATAATTACCTATCGCTTCTTTGAAACTGATATCAGGAAGAGGCCAACCGTAAAAGAATTATTAGACAATCTTTAATAGTTTTTGTTTTTTGTTTGTCGTTCTGGTCGTTCGTATGTTTTTGATTTTTAGTCTGGAATAAGCCTATCATTCAGGTATCTACATCTAAGAACCATAGACTATAGACCATAGACCTAATCCTTTACTCAATCAAACATCAGTTTTATACCTTTAGAACAACCATCCACAGATAATGATGATATAAATGGAAATAAAAAGTAAATTACCAGATAACTAATCAAGTTACTGTGTGACGAGAATTACTTCTTATATCTCTTTCATTTTTACCATTTGTTACATCCTGCTTTTTAGTGCTGGAGCACTTGCGCAAGATGTCTCAGCAAACGATGCTGCCCTTCACAAAATAAAAATTGATGCCAGCCAGAATATAAAAATGAATTTTTCGGAGCTCTTTGAAAACAATCAACACCTCCCGGTAATTGTACAGATTTATCAATCAAAGGATGATTTATTATGGCTTGTTACAGATGACGATGGCATAATTGAATATAATGGAACAACATTCACCCACTATCGGAACCAGCGTAACGATTCCCTGAGCCTTCCCTCAAACAGGGTTATAGCCATGTTTGAAGAAAACGAGTTTACTATATGGGTATCAACCAGGACAGGCATATGTAAGTTTGACCGGATAAAAAAGCAGTTCATTCCTTTTTACTTCAACAATAAACCGTTAGCGGGAGGTGGATTCTTAAAGATGTCTGATGGGAGATTATTATGTGGAACGACTGCAGGTATTTGCCAGGTAAACAAGACCAATAATAAATTAATTCCTTTACCCAGTCAAAGAATAAAAACCAGGAGTGGAAAATATTACGAGGGAGAAAGCATTCAATCAACCGGCACTTTATTGGCCGATGAAGACGGGATAATATGGAGCAACATTTCGACTCAGAATTTACAAGGACTTGCAAGTTTTGATTTTGCGTTCAATGAATGGATTTTTTATCCGCATGAAAATTTATTTCCTGAAAGTGCAAATCATCACGAGGAAAAAATTACTACCTGGTGTATAAATACAGATGATGATGGGGACCGGGTATGGGCGGGAGGGTATGGAACCGGCCTTCGTTGTTATTCGAAGCGTAAGGGCACATGGCAACAATTTTATTTTGAAAATGGAGGTCTTGATGATCAATGGGGCAATACTGTTCTTACCATTTTTTCCAATAATAAAGATGAATTATTGGTTGGTACCTATGAGGGCCTTATTATTTTTGACAAGCGTAAATTAACCGCCAAAAAATATTTACATGAAAATAAAAACACTATAATCAATCTCAGCTCTGCTGTTCATTGCATTAGAAATGATATTAGTGGTAACCTGTGGCTGGGTGGCGCATACGGATTGGCGCGCTTACACCATCTGAATAATCGCTTTGTGCCTATAGACCGTATTGCAAAAAATGCAGTCAATATTCAATGCTTTTTGCAATTGGGGCCAAAAAAATCCATCATAAATGATTATGATAAACTTGCTGCTCAAAACAACATTAACGAGATGGAGGAACTTAACATCAGAAGCAGGTATAGTTATTTGAGTTCGGACCCGGTAATAAAATTTGAAAGTACGACCGGGGGTAAGATATTAGCGTTTAGTACAAGTATATCTGCAGCGGATACTGTTTCTAAAAAGTTCCATCACGTACCAATTACCTTATATGAGGCCAATGGCGGAAAAATTAATGATTTCAAAACGGAGTATTTTAGGATTGTAAAATGGGATGATTCTATTTATTACGCTTGCAGGCGAACTACAGCTGACCTTGGATTTATTAAAATTAATATCAACACAAAAACTGCATTGCAGTTCAAGCCTTTTGGTAAGGTAGATGAGAAACGACAACCTGCAAGTGGCAGTATTCACTGGCTTTATAAAGATTCCTATGATCGCTTATGGTGTTGCAGCGACGACAGGGGCCTGTCTATTTATTATCCGTCATCAAACACATTTGAACATTATTTTTTATCATTGGCAATAGAAAAATAA
>JBKJPO010000243.1:0-3342 GCA_046595095.1 Chitinophagaceae bacterium | reverse complement strand
AAACTATTTTCAATTAATCCCATTTCGCTTAAAAATGCTTTTACACCCGCAGGATTATTTTCTGCAAATAAAAGATCAATTCCCTCAAGGCATTTATAATGCAGTGGACGGGCAGTTTCAAAATTATTTTCGAGTGCAAGACGGACCATTTGTGAAAAATCGCCGGGGAAACAGTTTGCTGCTACACTTATCACGCCATCGCTTCCGCAGCCGATTAATGGAAGTGTAAGATGATCATCTCCGCTAACGATGAGAAAGTTATCAGGACTGTCCCTTAAGATATGCATGCATTGAATCATATTACCGCTCGCTTCCTTGATCCCGGCAATATTCTGCACTTCATGAGCCAGTCGCAGCGTTGTTCCTGCTGTGATATTACTACCCGTTCTACCTGGAACATTATAAAGAATAACCGGCCGGGGGGCGGCTTCAGCAAATGCTTTATAATGTTGAAAAATCCCTTCCTGCGAAGGTTTATTGTAATATGGACTTGCGCTCAGGATTGCTGAAGCTTTGGATATATCAAATGCATTAAGATCATTAATAATTTCCCTGGTATCATTTCCTCCAATACCCACTACGAGGGGTACACGCTGCGCAGTTTTTTCAATAGTAAAATTATAGATATCCCGTTTTTCTTCCTTCGACAATGTAGGTGTTTCACCTGTGGTTCCTAAACTTACCATGTATTCAACGCCACCCTCAATTACGAATTCTATCACCCTACCCAGTGCATCAAAATCAATATCCTGATTTTTTTTGAATGGTGTCACAAGAGCCACTCCTGTACCTCTTAATAATTTTTTAAGCGACATATAAATTTATTAATAGAAATTATTGCATAGCTGTTCGATTGGAGAAAAATTCAGCAACAAAATTTTATCTCCTTATTCTTCCCAAAAACCCATCTTTCCAAATTTCTCGATACGTTGATTTATCCGCTCTTCTGCAGGAATGGCTTTAATTTCCCTAAGCACCGGAATCAGGTAGTTTTTGAGCAATTCTGCAGACTCATCATAATCCCAGTGAGTTCCACCGGCAGGCTCAGGGATTATGCCGTCAACCAGTTTGAACTCGAGCATATTATCTGCGGTTAGTTTTAATTGTTCAGCAGCCATTTCCTTTTTGTCCCATGTTCGCCACAAAATGCTGCTACAACTCTCGGGTGAGATTACGGTATACCATGTATTCTCCATCATCAAAACCCTATCGCCAACCCCGATTCCTAATGCACCGCCACTTGCACCTTCACCGATAATAACGCAGATCACCGGAACTTTGAGCCTGATCATTTCATAAATGTTCCTGGCAATCGCTTCACCCTGGCCACGCTCCTCAGCTTCAAGACCGGGATACGCACCGGGTGTGTCAATTAGGGTAATAACCGGCTTATCAAATTTCTCTGCCAGTTTCATAAGCCTGAGGGCTTTGCGATAACCTTCAGGGTTTGCCATTCCGAAGTTGCGTACCTGCCGCATTTTTGTATTCTGACCTTTTTGTTGCCCGATAATCATTACAGTTTCATTACCAAGCTTTGCAAATCCGCCAACCATAGCTTTGTCGTCTTTCACATTCCTGTCGCCATGCAGCTCCACAAAATCGGTACACATTTTCTCAATATATTTCAATGTATAGGGTCTGTCCGGATGCCTGCTCAGCTGCACTTTTTGCCAGGGTGTGAGTGAGTCAGTTATCTCCCTCCGCTTGAGTACAATCGTTTCCTCGAGTTGCTGGATTATAGTCTTATAGTCGACTTTTGAATTTTTAGCCGCCATCCGCTTGTTCTCATCAATCTGCTCGTAAAGTTCCTTAATAGGCTGCTCAAAATCAAGGAACTGCCTGTTGGGGTATGTTGGCATAATGGTTTATGATTTAGGTTAATCATTGTAAATATAATGGTTTATGGTCTTTGTGCTTTGGTCGTTGGTCTAGGGTACAAAGGCTTTATAAATAAGTGTGTCTTTTACTATCTTTAATTTGAATGAAGTATTAGAAAAAACGATGAAGGATTCTCCTTTGTAAAATTTTTCGGCAGTGTTTTGAATTTCTGCTTCTCCCTGGATAACTAAATAAATTTCGGCTGAATTGCTCGTATGTATATAATCACAATCCTCATTCCCTTCTATCGCACTGATCGCAAAATCTTTTACGGGGCATAAGTAATTTTTTTCCAAATCCTCAACATGATTTCCTGTCAAAATCATTGGTGTTATACCTTCAAATTTTGTATGTTTCATTAATTCAACAATATCAATATGCTTTGGCGTTAGTCCTCCGCGTAAGACGTTATCGCTGTTTGCCATAAGCTCCACATTCTTCCCTTCAAGATAAGCATGCGGAACTCCGGCTCCCTGGAAAATCCCCTGTCCAGGTTTGAGATAAAGTATATTAAAAAAATAAATAGAGAACAGTCCCCTGTCAATATTTTTAAATCCAGTTATTCCTTTATAAATTTTATTTACCCAATATCCAGGTTCATTTTTGTTACTGCTAGCCGCAATAAGTTCTCGTTCTACAAGTGACAAAAGCACTTCATCAACCTGGGCAGGGGAAAATTCCATTACTTTTTCATAAAGCCCCCGGTAGCCTGACTCTTCGAATACAGGAAGTAAAAAATTAAATTCCTTAATCCTTGCCAGGACTTCCCTCAATTCTTCTTTCTGTCTGAATCCATGAAGCAACCAGAATTCAGACAATGCAATCATAACTTCCGGTTTATGATTCTTGTCTTTATAATTTCGGTTAAAAGCTGTGATAGAAACACCCGCGGCTTCCTCTGCTTCAAAACCTTTTACTGCTTCTTCTTTTGTGGGATGCACCTGGATCGATAACATTTCACGAACGTCCAACACTTTCAATAAAAAAGGAAGTTCGCCGAATTCGCGGTATACTTTTTCTCCAAGACGATTTGAAGGATCTTTCTTAATTAACTGGTCGAGAGTCAAGGTATTTCCATTCACATCCAACTCTGCGGGCGCACCAGGGTGAGCACCCAACCAGTATTCTGCATAAGGCTTATGCTCATCGTTATCCATACCTAAAAGAGTAGGAATATAGTCAAAACCTCCCCATCCATAATGCTGCACCTTACCTTTTAGCTTATAAATTTTATTTTGCATTGATACTTTTTTTCCATGTTCAGCCATGATATTCAGACACATTCGGTAGTTGCAAAAATAATGGCCAGGAATTAATCAGCGCAGATTAATTAATCACCTCAAAATAATTTGAAAAGCATTATTATGTAGAAATTTCTTTTTTAACCGGGCAAACAAAATAAAAATTTTTATTGAATGGAAACCGGCATTGGGTTTCGTCAGCGTTTCGTACCATGGAGATTGA
>JBKJPO010000203.1:0-7745 GCA_046595095.1 Chitinophagaceae bacterium | reverse complement strand
GTTTTCCCTAGAGATTATTTCAGCCTCTTGTTCTGGGTAATGTGTTGAGGCTATACATTGCAAGTTTAGAGAATCTACGATCGATACTTTTACTGCCGAAGTTCCTATGTCTATTCCCAGTAAAAGCATATTAGTTTATGAGTATAAGTTTTATAAGTCTGCAGGTTGATCTAATCATTGATTTACTTTCTCATTATTTTTGAATGAAAAGGATTGTAATATATGAAAAGGATTTATTAAAGCTAAAAACAAGTAGCAGCGCCCGCATAGCGGGGATTATAGGCCTAAATTAAATTTGGGCATTATTGCTGCTCAAAAGATTTTATGAAGTTATTTTTGATCGAGTGGTGTGTGTAGTGTTTTATAAATCTTAGAATACACATAGAAAATGCAGCATAAAGAACAATTATCTATTTTTTTTATAAAAAAAAGAAAGCAGATTTTCAATTTCCTCATGGTCGTTATATAAATGGGGAGAGATTCTTATTGAAGCCCCTCTGAAACTTATAAAAATCTTTTTAGTTTGTAAAAACTTGTTTAGACTTTCCTGATTTTGATTGGATACAGGAAGGCTTATTATGTGCCCGGCATGCGATTCTGATTTATGTAAAATTCCGGAGTGTATTTTATACTCAACAATTTTTTGCGTTAGCTTTTGGATTTGATTTTGAATGAAATCAATCTTCCAATCAAGGATTTGTTTTAACCCTGCTATTGCCATTGGCAACAAGTGAAATTGAGAAACTTCGCCCATATCAAACTTTCTTGCACCCGGCCTGAATGCTTTGGTGTATTGTGTTAATGTTGCAAAATTTTCACTGCCATCTCTTGAAAACCATGAATATTCAAGGGGCTCACCCTTATCCTGCCATTTTGGTGATACATATAAATACCCCAGGCTATACGGGCCAAGCATCCATTTATAGCCTACTGCAACAGCAAAATCGGGCTGGATCTTTTCAATATCTATCGGTAAAACTCCCAATGACTGGCTAAGATCAAGGACTAGATAAGCACCGTTACTTTTAGTTGATGCACTTATTTTTTCAAGGTCGATCCAGGTGCCGGTAATCCAGTGGCAATTGGGAATTGTTACAATGCCGGTGTTTTCATCTATTGCTTCTAAGATACTTTCAGTTAAACTCTGTGCATTGGTTTGGGAAATAATTTGAATTTTCAAATCAAGTTTTGCGGCAAGATCTTGCCAAACATAAAAATTTGAAGGGAATTGATTTTCCAATACAATTATTGTCTTCCCTTTTGCAGGCCTGAGATTTTTTGCAGCAAGAGCAAGACCGTAACTGGCAGATGGAATAAGTGCAACATTATGTGGACTTGTCTGAAATATTTTTGCTGCGAGGTCTCTAAGTATTTCGGCGTTATTAAACCAGTCACCTGTAGAAAGTTTCCAGGGTGCAGCTCTTGTTTCCAATGCCACTAACCCCGCTGCTTTAACTGAACGCAACATTGGCGACATGTTAGCACAGTTTAGATACGTGACATCGTCATCCAGAATGAAGGATTCCTTATATGATTGCTGCATGATTAAAATTACTTATTATCGACTCTGAGCAGTGTAAATTTAAGTTGTGTGCCTTTTCTTACGGTTGCAAATTTATTCTTAAGAAAAGATACATTGCACGTATTTCATAGCCAAATTATTCATAATCAAAATAGAATTTTTGTTCTCTTCGGTGAAGAATTTCTCAAAAAAATTTTTTTGTAGGATAAATCAATAATATCGTCTTAGCTTGGAGATGGTAAGACATGTATTGGAGGAGAATATCTTTTCCATAAAATAGTAAATAACTGGGGAAACCTTTTTTGTATTGCACATCATGAAACCTTGCATACGTGGCATTTGCAGTCATATTTTAGAAACCTTCGCATTGGAAGATCATTAATTTGGGATTGATAAAAAATAATCTTTTTATGAAACATTTCGTCACATATTTTTTATTTATTTTTCTTTTAAATAACTTTTTATTGGCCCAGGATCATTCCTTAATTAAGATTTGGGAAACAGATACTATACTCCCGGTACCAGAGTCTGCATTATTTGATGCAAAGAATAAATTTTTATATGTTTCACTAATGGATGGCCCTCCTACCGAAAGAGATGGGAAAGGAGGGGTAGGAAAACTGGCTAAGGATGGAAAAATCATTGATCTCAACTGGGTGACGGGACTCAATGCACCAAAAGGAATGGGAAAATATAAAAATAAATTGTTTGTGGCTGACCTTACTGAAATTGTGATAATTAACATCCGGCTGAAGAAAGTAATAAAGAAAATTAAAGTGGACAGCGCAAAAGTATTGAATGATGTAACAATTGATGATGATGGCATTGTCTATGTTTCAGATCCCAGAGCGGGTAAAGTATTTAAACTGGAAAATGATTTTGTCTCCATTTACCTCGATAATTTAACAAGACCAAATGGATTAAAAGCCATCGGCGATTATTTATATGTGCTAGCAAATGGTTCATTACATAAAATAGATGAGCAAAAGAATAAACAAACTTTGGTGACAGGGATGGATGAAAACACTGATGGTCTGGAACCGGTGAACAAAGGTGAATACATTGTAACCTGCTGGACAGGGGTGATATACTACGTTAAGGAAAATGGTGAAAAACAACTTTTGCAGGATACGAGAAAAGCAGGATATTATTCGGCAGATATCGGATATGATCCAAAGAAAAAGATCGTGTACGTGCCATCCTTATTCAAAAAAACAGTGGCTGCTTATTCCTTAAAGTAAATTGGTGCTGAGTATTCAACAATCAATTTTCAATCTTCAATTTTCAATTTTAATTATTCCCCTTTCACCCCCCAGCTTTACATCAGCGCCCCATCCATCCACCATCCACCGTTAATATAGTTCCATGAACATAAGCTGCCGCATCAGAACATAAAAAAACCGCCGCGCCTTTGAAGTCTTCAGATTCACCCCATCTACCAGCAGGTATCCTGCTAAGAATACTTTTGCTACGCTCTTCATCATTTCTCAAAGCTTCTGTGTTGTCTGTTGAAATATATCCGGGTGCAATACCATTTACATTTACATTGAATTGCGCCCATTCATTTGCCAAAGCTTTCAAAAGACTGGCGACTGCGCCTTTACTGGCTGCATAACCCGGCACATTTATTCCCCCCTGGAACGAAAGGAGTGAACATGTAAAGACAATCTTTCCGGATCTCCGGACAACCATATCTTTTCCAAATTCCCTTGCAATAATAAACTGAGCATCCAGGTTTACTGCCAGCACCTTATCCCAATATTCATCGCTATGTTCAGCCGCAGGATTTCGAAGTATGATCCCAGCATTATTTATTAAAATATCAATCTGCTTGTGTTCAGATTTTACCAGGCTAATAAATTCATACAGGCCTGTCCGGTTACCGAGGTCCACAGAATAATGTTTATATTCTCGGCCAAGAGCAGTAATTGCATCAGCAGTTTCTCCAACTTCTTTCCCGTGTGAAACGCCGATTATATTTGCTCCTGCTTCTGCCAAACCAACAGCGATAGCCTGGCCGATACCTCGGCTACTGCCGGTAACCAGTGCTGTTTTTCCTGAGAGGTTGAATTGTTGAAGTATATTCATTGAAAGTTATTTTGTCTTTGAAAATCTTCAGCCCTTAGCAGATTCATCATTTACCAATGGTTGTAATGTTTCTTTGTCGAGACTTTTCAGAAAGAAAAAATCGCAATACAAACAAATATTCTGCAAGGCTTCTGCATCCTTCGTAGCTTGTTCTTCGGAGGTTCCCAGGTGTTCGCCCATTTTCAATGGTTGCCCATCATTTAATTTACGGAAGACTTCATTCTGTGAAATACGAAGCAGCACATCAGCCACTTTTTCTTTTCTTGCATCACCAAGTGGATATTTTGTGCCAGGGCAACATGGATTTATTGCCCAGAGCTGGATACTGATCTCCTGTATTACATCATCATATCCACCCAGGAAATTTCTCGCACCTGATTGAATGGCACAGAAATTATGCTTCGGATCTTTCAGCCAGATATTATTATCCATCGCCCTTCCCCTGGCCCAGTTGCCACCAAGCCACATCTCTTCATTTGCACCGAAATACGTGTACGTTTTCCAGTTAGGGTCGATGGAATTTTTCTTTGAACCAATTTTTATATGTGGCATTGCATCTACCATCCCGCGGCTATTGAAAAGTTCTTTGAGTCCATCGAGTTTAGCACCAGCATGTTTATGAAAACGGTCAAGGCTTGCTATGCTTATTCCTTTCACACCTTTTTCTAATAATGTATCAAGGATATTTCCTGTCATCAGGTCACCATTAGTCTGCAAAACGATTCGTTGCTCCTTTCCATATTTTTCAGCAAGACGATCAAGGATCATGAAGAGTTGTTTTCGTTCGGCAAGTGGCTCTCCTCCGCTTAGTATGATTTTATTTACTTTAGGCGGCAGATTTTCAATAATGCTTAAACATTCTTCATCGCTCATCCTGGCACCATCGGGCCCGGAACTATTATAACAATGCCCACACTTATCATTACACAATTGAGTAAATACCCAATACACTGTTTCGCAATAATTAAAATCTGTTTTCATGATGTTCAATTCAAGCTGTTCCAAAAATTAATTTCATTCTTCACTCCTGTTTGCTCTTCATTTATGAATTGCTCCTTGTTTTCATAAAGTTTCAATTTACCATCCTGCATATACGCCATTTGATCGCCCATTATTAATGCTTCCTTCAGATCATGGGTCACAAATAATGCACTGATCTGGTAAAGCTGCGCAACCTTTTTGTAGAGAAGTTGCATACTGCACCTGGTCTCCACATCGAGACTGCTAAAAGGCTCATCCAACAAAATGAGGGGTGGCCGTATGATCAGTGCCCTTCCAAAAGCAACCCTTTGTTTTTGTCCACCTGAAAGCTGCTGAGGCATTTTTCTCATGTGTTCTGTTAATTCGAGGTTACTGAGCATTTCATTAACTTTATCTTTCACCAGCTCCGGATCTTCCTTCCTGATACGTAAACCAAATGCAATATTTTCAAAAACATCCATGTGTGGAAATAGCAGCGCCTCCTGGAAAATATATACGATATTTCTGAGATTTGGTCTCATATCTGAGATAACTTTTCCCCCTAAACTTATTGACCCTGTATCCTGTTGTTCAATCCCTGCGATTATCTTTAACAGCGTGGATTTTCCACAGCCGCTTTTGCCAAGGATGCTCAATGTTTTATGAGCTTCCAGTCCAAATGATACCTTATTCAGCACTGGTATGTTGATATAAGATTTTGATATGTCTGAAAGGGTTAAAAACATCATTTAGCTTCCCTGAAAATAATCCTTTTATTGATCCATAAAAGTATAACCGGTGGTATTACCAGGAGGCAACAACTTAAAGCGGCATAAAATAAATTAGCTTCTGTGAGAAACTGGTAAACTTTTACCGTTAATGTTTGCACTTTACCATAGCCAATGATACTCGTTAATCCATACTCAAACCAAACAATCAGGAAACATTGAAAGAAACAAACCATCAACATTGATTTTGACAATGGAATGATTACTTTGAAGAAAGCCTGTTTCATATTGCCTCCTAAATTTTGTACAAGAATTTCATAATTTGCTATCTGCCTGTTCCAAAAGCCTATAAAAAAAATAACACTGTATGGAAAAGCGATAATGAGATTGGCTATTATCACCCCAATGACTTTTCCTGCAAGACCCATTTTTATAAAATAAAATTTAAGACACACAGCCAGGATAACCGGTGACATAACAAAGGGCAGGTAGGCCAGCAATATCAACCATTTCCTGTAACGATTATAAGCAATGAATTTGCTGGAAAGAAACCCGGCAACTGTGGCTATAGAAGCTACGGAAAAGGCAATTAGGAAAGTAAGTACAATACTTTCTCCCATGCCAGAGCTGTTATCAAATATTCCCATCCATGAATCCAGTGAAATAGATGCTGGAACCAGGTTAGGAAACACCCAGTTCTTCACAACTGATAAAAAAAACAATAGCAAAACAGGCAAAATGCAAATTATGCCGATTGTAATCCTGGAAATATGGCCGCGTTTAAAAGTCATAAGCCAGTTTTCTTTTTCTTAATAACATCACCAGGATGATTAGGACCAGGATGGTATAGATCACTGCTATAGCATATCCTTGCGGAATATCCAACAAATTGAATTTCTGTAATTTTCGTACAGCCATAACTGATACCATCTCAGGATTGCTCCTGCCAAGAAGAATTGGAATCTCATATGATCCGAAAATAAAAATAAAATACAGAGCAATATTTGCAAAGGTCTTTTGCAATAAGATTGGTATAGCAATACGCATGGATGCCTGCTTCTTACTACAACCAAGCGAAGAAGCAAGTGTTAAATACCCGTTGATGTTTTCTGTTTCAATACGACTTACAAAAAGAAGAATAAAAAACGGGCAACAGATAAACAAGTGCGCAATCATTATCCCAATTCCCCATTTATCATTTATAAGATCGGGAAATGCTGAAATCGATGATGTAATATTCAGCTGGTAGAAGATCCTTGAAAGTATACCGGCTTTCGATAAAAACTGGAAAAAGAAAAATGCTGAAACCATTGCAGGAAAAGCGAGGGGGAGGTACACGAGATAGGATAAAATTCCTTTCCTGAAATAAGCATAATGTCTCAAAGCGAGCCGCATTGCGATAATTACAGCAATACTCACTGTTGCTAATGCAATACCCGCGCTATAAAGAAAGGAGTAAATTGATTGTTTGTCGCTGAATAATTTTTGATAATGCAGTGTGGTGAACCCTGTATTCAATACACCTGTTAGTCCAAAACTATATAACAATGCATAGCCAATACTCAGCACCAATGGTAAAACTGCAAATAGCAACAGAGCCAGCAGTGCACCTATATTCCCATGATTTTTAATCATTGATAACTTTTATCCTGAAATCTTCAAATACCCTTAACATGTATTCTGGTGCAAGTTCTTTTATCGCCAATGCTTTTGTATCAAGAGGCGATAATCCATATTTTCTTTGAGGAAGCAATTTAAAACTATCACGCCATGCCGGTTCCAATTTATCCATTGCGAGCACCGTCCTGCTTCCCCATAAACGTATATCATTTTTCCTGACTTGTGCTTCAGGTGAGATCAGGAAATTACAAACGATCATCGCAGCTTCCTTATTTGCGGAGCGTGCAGGAATCCCAATATAGTGTGCATTATGAATTGAACCGGGCTTCAAAATAAATGCCTTCGATGTAGCAGGGAACAAGCCTTCAGCAACTTTATTATCAATCTCGGCGTCATTAAAACTCATGCTGAAATCGAGCTCACCATTACTGAACATTTGTGCAACGTTTGTAATGCTTGAAGGAAAAGTTTCGCCATTTTTCCAGAAATATTTTTTATTACTATTGATCCATGACCAAAGTTTCGACGATAACTTATTATATTTGTTTACATCAAATTTACCATCAAGTTCACCCATCCCGCCGGCCAGTTCGACAAGCCAGCTTTTTAATAATGTCATTCCTGAAAAATCATTCGAAAAAGTAAATCTGCCCGGATGCAATTTCCAATAGGCTTCAAAATCTGCCATACTTTTAGGTGGCGAAATCTTTTTAGAACTATCATAAATAAAATAATAAAATGACTCGCCCCAGGGCGTTTCATAACCATTTACTTCCTGCTGAAAATCATACTTTATTATTGGGTTTGCATAATCTACATATTTTGAA
>JBKJPO010000072.1:0-2718 GCA_046595095.1 Chitinophagaceae bacterium | reverse complement strand
GGTTCCTGAATCTTTTGTGATCGTTAGCTTCTGATCTTTAATTAATTTTCTGAAGTTCATCCCTTGATAAACATTTTCCAAAATTGACAACCAATAATATTTTGTTGCCCATCCATGGGAAAGTTGAAATATTTTTGCCTGCATCTGAGAAGTTTAAAAAATTTGCACAACGTTCGAGTATTTGCGTATTCTAGGATATCTAAACTACCAAATTTATTTATACTTTATGCTACTTTATTATAATTTTCCACATACATTTCCCCATTTCTAACGACGGCAAACATTCTCAAAATCAATTTGAATTTTATATTGTTCAATACAATTTTGTAACACTTTTTCTGCAGCATTCTTTCTCCATAACTCCTCATCTCTTTATCCCATTCTAATGCGCTTCTTGCGGCTTGATTTAATTCTTGTTTGAGTTCTTTATTTGCGATATGACTTACACGTTTTCTACCTCGAATACTGGTCCCGGAAGAGTGGTCAAATGGCACTACACCTACATACACTGCATAACTTCTTGGATTGCTAAAGCTTGTAAAATTTTCAGTGTAAGCTATAGTCATCAGGGCATTGATTTTCCCAATGCCTTTGATGCTTGTGATAAGATTGTAGTTAATATTGATCGCTTCATCCTCGGTTACAACAGTCATTAATTCAGATTCTATCGTTTCAATATACATTTTATTTGATTTCAACTTTGACTTCAAAGTTTTAACGATAATGTCTTTCTTATTTTCCCCGAACATATGTACACGTTCTTTTATTGTAGTTTGATATCCTGCATTTTCCCGTACTAATCTTTTTCTAAAACTTAGTAGCTCTTTAAGCTTAATTATAACGGCACTTACAGGCTTTTGAGGTATTAACGATTTATGTTTTTCTTCTCCGTATTGTGCTATGCGAAAGGAGTCAACTTTGTCATTTTTTCCTCTCGTAATTCCTAAGGAATTTTTGATAGCCAGACCAGGGATTCTTGCAAATTTAATTTTTTGGCTTTCACAATATTGCATCAACTTGTACTCATATCCACCAGTATATTCCATTACCAGGAAAGATTTTTGCAAGTCTATTTGAAGTTTCTTACACCATTTTAAAAAAAGAGTGAAGCCTTCAGATCCATTAATGATTTTAATGTGCTCATTTAATTCTGAGCAAGAGATGTCCAAGGTTTTTTTGGATACATCTACTCCGAGCGTAAAATCCCATGCTTTCATTTTCAATTATTATTACTGGTTATAAAAAAACTTGCTCCTGTCAAAAACCTTTGATAGTTCAAAGAGATAATTCTAGATGGACTTAGAGCAAGAAAGTAATAGCAGGGACTAATACGCAAAAAAGTCCTCAAGACTAGAAGGCAGGCTAGTTTCCCCTGCTATGTACTTTCAAAGTTATTAACATTATTGAAGGTTGTTAACACCCCCTGGAACCCCCGTTATAGTAGTAGTAATAAATGAATTTAGATAAAGAAGAAAGTCCAAAGGAAGGCAGGGAATTCATTGCTCGTCTGCCCGGTACAAATGCCAATTGAAAATATAAAGTTGAAGTTAACAACTAAAAGCCAAATTTATAAATGTCAGCCCGAACCACTGCTGATGCTTGCAAATAGCTGATGTTACATTGTCAAGCCCTGCTTTTGCAAATACTTTTGTTGCCTGCAGTTTATTTGCTTAGGCTGTAACTGTCTTCAAATTCAATGTCACGATAATAGTCAGGCATTATTGTTTTTGTCTTTGACATTGAAATAATTCTAAGTGTGTCATTTTTTACAACTGCTCGGATTATCCTGTAAACAATTTCCTTTTTTGGTCTTTCTACAAATTCAACTTCAATTATATTAGGAACGTCTCCCTCTTTCCGATTACTGGTTTTGTTCTCCGTCAAATAATTATACCTTTTTTCTGTGTAGTTTAAAAGATACTCTATTCGGATTGCAGCAAGTTTGTCTAAGTTTGGAATGTCTTTGTATGTTATAACAACTGAATTATTTGCATCTAATGTGAACACCTTTTCGGGACTGTCTATGTGAGCATCGTAGTCATATTCGTATTGAATTTTTATGCTCTTGTTTTTTAAAATGGAGCCTTTGTCTGTTTTAAAAGTTATTGCGAACTCTTGCTTTGAGTCTCTTTTGTAAGTTGCTTTTGTGTCGTTCTCGTCAACTTGATAATTGTCGCTGAAAATTAATGTGTCATTATTCTTTTTCCAAGTTCCCTTGTAGCTTTGCCAAGTGAAACAACTTACGTTTGGTCTGCTCCAAAATTCAAAGGTTGCCTCTGGATTTAGGGTAATCTCATTTATTTTAGGTTCAAAAAACCTAAACCCTGAAAGTGTATCTTTTGGTCTTGCCTCACTATAATATGCATTCAAATTATTTCTAAAAATAATTGCTCTGGTCTGTCCGTAAATTGTCTGTCCTGCTGTGGCAAGGATTAATAGAAGTGTCGCTATAAATTGAAATTGCTTTGTCATTGTACTTTGTCTGATGCAGGACTTTAGGGGTTTACACAAATTGCAGGCAACATATGTATTGCTGATATAACTGGTATAGTTTTCTTTTAATAATCAAAGGAATTTTATACCAGATTCATTTCTTAAATTTAAATAAATAAGCTTGTATGGTTGAAGAAATAAATATAAAATATATTAACCCGGCTCTCAACCTTGGTATTGTAGATGTAAGAAATGTATGGCTATTATAAGAAAAGCCTGTTAAAC
>JBKJPO010000011.1:0-3382 GCA_046595095.1 Chitinophagaceae bacterium | reverse complement strand
TGCTCGCAGTAAAAGCAACCCAAGAGGAGCAGGAGTTGATATTCAATTTGCAAAGCCGGCAATCAGAAATTACCCGGCGTCTGGAACAGTTAGAAAAAAAATTATCAATAAAAAATTAGCACATATAAAAATAACAGTAATGAAAAAACAACTCTTATTTTCTTATATATCATTGCTTATTGCACATTACTCATTCTCACAAAACATTGCAATTGGTGTTACTACAACCAACCGTGCAAAACTGGAAGTTAATGGAGCGGTGGATGCTACTACTGCTATATTTGGTGGAGAAAGTACAGGCATGTCGCTGCAGCGCAACTGGCCGGGTATTGGATTCAATTGTTATTGGAATGCAGGTGATAAATATATTGCTAACGGATATGCAGCCAAACAACATTTTGATCCCAATAGCGGCTCTATGTACTTTGATATGTTTGGAAACGGGGCGGCAAATGGCAGTATCACTTCACAGGTAAGAGCATTCACAATAGGCAACACTGGAAACATTGGAATAAGAACAGCTCCTGCAAATGCATCCCTTTACGCTGTAAAAGCCGGCAACTTCGAAGGTACTGCCAAGTTTAGGGGAACTATATATAGCTCTCATTTTAATTATGGGGTTGAGGAACATACTTATATACGCCCGGGTTTCGATCTGAGTAGCGTTTATCTCAATGATATTCCGGGAGATATAATATTAGGTGGGGGAAATACCATGGTGGGCATAAATAGCGGCAATCCTACATACACCCTTGAGATTGTACAAGCAAATCAAAAAGGGTTACTACTGGTAGATCCGGCTTTTAATTTTAATAACTGGGAATACCGTACAGGCTATTTATATAGTGCCCCGCAATCAGACCTTCGTTTGTATTACAATGGAATTGCCAGGAGTTATATTCATCACGGTAACGGTACTTATTATGTAATATCATCAGACAGCCGCATTAAAACAAACATAGTCCCATTGCTTCCCGTGTTAGAAAGAATGAATTTATTGCAGCCTTCCATTTATGAAATGAAGGACCATAACGAGAACCACGAAAGAACTTTTGGATTTATTGCACAGGATGTAAAGACGTTGTTTCCTGAACTGGTACATGTAAATAACATTACTGTTGATACGATTAACCGCATTCCGGATTTACATGCACTTAATTACAGTGGTTTCAATGTAATTGCAATAAAGGCCCTCCAGGAACAATACCAACAAATACAGGCTTTGCAAAAAGAGCAGGAGGTTTTGTTGCTACGTCTGGATGCATTGGATAGGAAAATGGTTTCAACGACTGGCAGGAAATGAGTTGTCATTGGCTCTCTGATTTTGTAATTTGGAAATTTATAACAATGGCATTGAATGGTTCCAGTGAACACTTACTCAAAACTCTGTCCTGCGCTTAATTTGAGCAGCAGCAAAAGCTTATTGCACAAAGCTTTGAACAAATAAAAGTTATAGCAACAAAACAGGCAGCTGCGAAACCTTTAGCGTTAAAATAATTAAAATGCCAGGAATTTAAAAACATAAAAGTTTTAAACGGTTTGGGGCAACAATATTTACAAAACAAATAAAACATGCAGAAGGAAGCTGTACAGAAGTAATTAAAATAAATAAAGTTGCCGGAAACTATTTGCTTGTAATAAGCCTGATAATAGAAACAGTCAAACAAAATAATGCCGGGAGTTATGTTACAAACTAAATGCCGTTTTGATAATTTCCTTTTGTTCCTGTGCATGAATTTTAGCATAGCCTGTTGCAGTGGATACACTGGCTTGTCTGCCAAGCACTCCATAATTAATGCTTTTTAAATTTATTCCAAAACCAAATTGCTTAGCTGTATTTTTTATACAAAGATTCCAATTGTTAATGGCATAACTATGTTGGCTATTACCTACATCAACTCAAAGTTTTTTAGCTGCATTTTATCTAATTTTTTATAATTTCATGTAGGTTATAGCAATTTCCCAACTCTACTAAATTTATTTACTTGAAAAACTTCTATTTCTTTTTGATTGCTGCTCTGTTCTCAGCATCATCTTTTGGCCAGGGCTTAGGCGTTAACAGCACCGGCGCTGCACCGCATACTTCTGCTATGTTACATGTAGAGGTTGGTACAAGCACCACTAAAGGATTGCTTGTAACAGGTACCGATAATTCAATTTCCACTGTTCCTGATTTAGGTACAGGCAGCAGATTAATGTTTTATCCCGGTAAAGCAGCATTTCGTGCAGGACATGTTGATGGCAATCAATGGAATAATGCAAATGTTGGAATGTATTCCACTGCAACGGGATATAATACATATGCCACTGGTACCTATTCAACTGCAATGGGATATAGTACATTTGCCGGCGGTTTTGGTTCCACTGCAGTAGGCTATAGTACACAGGCCACTGGTAATTTTTCTACTGCAATAGGAAGGTTTACAACAGCCAGTGGTGTTTTATCCACCGCTATGGGATTTAATGTTAGTACCAATAACAAGCAAGGGGCATTTGTTATTGGCGATTCTGACCCTAACGGTCAAGGTATGGCTATGCCGGGCTTACCCGATTTGTTTGTTGCAAGATTTAATGAAGGTTATTACTTATACACCAGCGGTGTTACCGCAAATATTGGTGTGGCAATAAATCATAACGGCAATGCGTGGGTGAGTGCTTGTGATAAAAACCGCAAAGAAAATTTTGAGCAGCTTAATGGAGAGGAAGTTTTACAAAAAATTTCCACCATCAATTTCACTTCCTGGAATTATAAAATGCAGGACGCCAAAAAATACCGCCATTATGGTATTATGGCACAGGATTTTTACAATGCTTTTGGTAAAGATAAATATGGTACCATAGGTAATGATACTACCGTAAATCCTATTGACATGATAGGGATTGATATGGCTGCGATACAGGCTTTGGAAAAAAGAACACAAATCTTCAAAGAAGAAAACGAAAAATTAAAAAGTGAAGTGAGTGATTTAAAGGCGAGACTAGAGAAGCTCGAAATGCTGCTGGTAAAATAATAAACCAATTTCTAAGTTCTGATTTTATTCAAACTTTCTCATCATCTATAAATTCTTTACTCATGAAAAGTTTTTATTCATCACTTGTCCTTCTTATTATTATAGGTCAGATCTTTCGCTTTTTTTAATTTGTTGTTTTAATTCTTCAATCTGCTTTTGTTGTTCTTTGAGTGCTTCTAACAAATAGGGAATTAATCCACTATAGTTAACCGATAATGTTCCTTCACTATCTTCTTTTACTAAGTGGGGAAAAACTTTTTTCACTTCCTGCGCCGATACCCCGCTTTGTATGGAAGCATCCATCTTTTCATTTTTCCAATGATAACTATAGCCGTTCAGTTTCATCAGCATGGGTAATGCATTTTCTATTT
>JBKJPO010000478.1:0-4154 GCA_046595095.1 Chitinophagaceae bacterium | reverse complement strand
CGTTTGTTTTTACCTGGTCGCTAGTTTTGCCAAAACGACGTTCTCTTCCCTGGTAATCTATGATTGCTTCATAAAGATTTTCCTTCCTGAAATCCGGCCAGCGGGTATCTGTAAAATATAATTCCGAATAGGCCAGCTGGTAGAGCAGGAAATTACTGATCCTATGTTCCCCACTTGTCCTGATCATCAGTTCCGGATCAGGGAAATCACGAGTGCAGAGATATTGCTGAAATTTCTCCTGGGTAATCTCATCAATCTTAATTTTTTTGGCTTCTACATCAGCAGCAATTTGCTTCACGGCATCTACCAATTCCCATCGACTACTATAACTCAATGCCATTACAAGGTTGAGCCCGGTATTTTTGGCTGTTTCCCCCAATGCATCACGTAGTTCCTTCCTGGCCATCTCCGGCAGCATTTCAAAGTCGCCAATCACGTGGAGCCGGATGTTATTTTTATTCAATGTCGGAACTTCCTGTTTAATTGTATCAACCAACAACTCCATTAATCCTGTCACTTCATCTTCGGGCCTGTCCCAATTTTCAGTGCTGAACGCGTATAAAGTGAGATAACCGATACCAATTTCCGCACATCCTTCCACTATATTACGTACACTCTCCACCCCATGGAGATGGCCAAAAAGCCTGTCATGCCCCTGTTCTTTTGCCCAACGACCATTTCCATCCATAATTATGGCGATGTGATTCGGCAATTTGGTTAGGTCTATTTTCTCTTTTAGATCCATGCATCAGGGTTAAAAAATTGAAGTCAGGCTATGGGGGCCTGACTTCCGCGCAAAATTAATGAAAATAAGTTGTAATAGGTCGTCGAATTAAAGGCATTTCCACGGAGAAGTAAAAAACGTGTAGGTAAAATTAAAGCTTGATAATCTTCCGCTTGAATGTAAGGTTATCTTTTTTTATCATACAGACATAAACCCCCGGAGACAAAGAACTTATGTTTATTTATAAGTTTATAAGGTCTACTAAGAATGGGAATTTTCTCCCAATTGCTTCCTGGGAGATAAAACTTGTAGCCGAGTTCTGACAGGTAAGCGTAAACTCCATGGTTCAATCCATTATCCTGGAAGCGGCCTAGAAAGCAGTAGGGCAACGATAAGAGGAGAGGTTAAAGGAGATGCCAATTTCGGCAAATACATACTGGTCTTTTTGTTTACTAAAACCACGCTGTCTTCCTTCCACGCCTATTGGTTCACCAACTTCGAACGAACGATCCTGCAGAATCCCTGCAAGTGATGGTAAGCCATTTGGTAAGGGAGGGAATTTATCTAATCCAATGAAAGTAGTGCTCACATCATCGAGATAATCCGTTCTCGTAAAGCGATGTGAAATTTCAAAAGAGATATTGAAATTCTGGTTGATGTTATATTTAATGCCTGCACCAATTGGGAAACAAATTGCCATGGTGCTGTATGCCTTCCTATCCTTGTAAAAAGTTTGGCCTTCCGTATTTAATTGCCGTAAAAAAACTTTTTCGCCCTGGTAATACGCATAGGGATCGTAACTAAAAATACCTACTCCAAGGGTTACATACGGTGTAAAATTGTAATTCGGATCGGTGGGCATGAATTTAAAAAAATTGAAATCGCCTTGTACCGCCAATTCCCAGATATTAGTATTGAAGCTTAAATTCCGGCGTTGCTGGTATTCATTTTTACTATAAACATCACTATATCCTAACTGGGCATAATGCGCACCAATACGGAGCCCCGTATAGTTCCCAAATTGTTTACGGAAAAATAAGCCCGCTGGTGGCTTAGGGCGGTTTACAGAAGCCCTGGTATTGAGATCTCCAAAATAATGTGCTGCCCCAAGGGTGAATCCAAATTCGCCTTGTTGAACATATTCATTCTGTGCATCGGCTTTTATAACGCCAATACATAAAGCAGCTAACAAGAGGGTGGTTCTAATTTACATGTAGATTAAAGTAGTAAACGAAAATAGTAAGATTTTCTTATTAAGGCCTTGTTAATACTTAGTTTCTTTTATCAAGCCCCCATGAAAGCTTGTTTCTCAGGGTTTGTAAAAAGTTGTTTTCATTAAGCCTGATCAGGTTGATACTGAAAGCTTCCTTCTTTACTGCAAGCTGAACTTCTTTTGTAACAAGTTCTCTCCGGCTATCAAGTGTACAAAGAAATCCATCTGTTCTCCCTTCCACTTCGAAGGAGATCACAGTATCATCAGGAACAACGATGGGCCTGATATTAAGATTGTGTGGTGAAACGGCGGTAATTACAAAACTACCGGATTCAGGAAATACAACAGGACCATTACAGCTTAGGGAATAACCGGTTGAGCCTGTTGGCGTAGATACGATGAGCCCATCAGCCCAATAAGTATTTAGAAACTCCCCGTTGAGGTACGTGTGTATCTTGATCATCGGGGATGTATCCTTTTTGTGAATGGTAATTTCGTTAAGTGCGTAGGGAACCTCACCAAATAAAGGCATATTGGCATCGAGGTGCAAAAGAGTTCTCGGGTCGAGCACATAAGTGCGGTTCAAAAGCGCTTCGATTGATGATTGCATTTCTTCCTTACCGATACTCGCTAAAAATCCCAGGCGGCCATAATTAATTCCAAGGACTGGTATTCCTGTATCCCGCACAAGCGTTACAGTATCCAACAAAGTTCCATCTCCGCCAAGACTGATTATGAAATCGATATCCTGGTCGAGGTCTTCTGCAGCATTAAACGTTGAATATTTTGCAGTGATGCTTATCGCAGAATAAAACTGGTTAAAAAAATCCTGGAAAATTACTGGTTCGATCTTATGAATAGCTAATACATCAAGCAAGGCTTTAATCTCGTTATGTTGATTTTTTTCCAGGCCCCTGCTGTAAATAGCAATTCGCATAAGCATTTGTGTATTGAAAACCCCGGCTTTCTTTATGAGGTTCTGTTACAGGCTTTTTTAAAACCCAGACTGGTTATGTAAAAATATACCCTTTTCGCCTAACTGGTTAAAACTATACTCTATCCGCATTTGTAGGTCAAAGAAAGTTATGATGTCGATACCAAAACCTCCGGTATATAAAAATTTGTTGTTTAGCCTGGATACAAGTTCTTTTTTATTATATGCATATCCAAAATCTGCAAAAGTTTTAGCAAGTATCCTGAAAGGAATCTTTTTTAAAACCTTGGCTTTAAAAAATGTCGGAATATAAAATCTCGCAATCTGCTTTGAAAGATTCACTTTGGTAATTGCCCAGGCTACGGCATCGATAACAAAATACTCCTGGCCTCGCAGGTACGCATTTCCAAATCCTAATCCACGTTGGTTAATATACGGTTGATGAAAGGGTAGCTTTATCCTGCCTAGCAATTGATAACTCGTGTACCAATTTTTACCGAGTTCAATAAATTTATCAGTTTCTGCTTCAATGGCAAACATGTTGATTCCTCCTGTGAATCCCGTTCCACGTTTGACGATAGAAATGTAACTGGAAGCACCCTTTGTAGGATATATCACATTATCAAGGTCTACGAACTGGTAAGTATAAGATATATCTGCAAATCCCTGGGTGGAACGGTTGGAATTAAAATATTTCGGATTGTAACCGGTTACAATGGTATCCAGAATATTAATATGGGAATAACTTATGTTAAAAAAATGGCGCGTTTTGATCGCTTTTCTTATCTGGAAACCCGCATTTACATACCAATTATCGAAAACAAAATTACCATTGTTGAATCTTGCAAAACTATTATCATAATTGGTTTTATATGCCACTTCACGATACTGCGAGAAACCGCCACTCACTGAAAAACCATGAGTAAGGGCAGAGTTTGAATATGGTTCAACATAAGCCCCGGAGATATTCCGGCTATAACCATTGATCACTGAAAGTTTCAATTGATCCTTTCTGCCCGAGAGATTATAGTGAACAAATTTCATCCCGTAATTAACCCTGCTGAGGCTGCCATTATATTTTACAAGCCACTCATTTAAATTACGATCCACAAGCTGAAACTGGGGAGAAGGATAGATATACCATTTTTCCTTAACCACTATAGCGAGATCAAACTGGCTTGCATTCACCATTACAGGATCTGCTTTTACTTCAGCGAATAATGTAGTGTTGTGAATCTGTTGCCTGGCTTTTTCTATCTCTTCAAGCAATTTTCCAGAGATCA
>JBKJPO010000345.1:0-6599 GCA_046595095.1 Chitinophagaceae bacterium | reverse complement strand
TAAATTTCTAAACCGGGGAATGTAAATTCCATTAGGACGTTTACCATAATAATATTTATCCTCATAACCTTCAGCCTTACCCGAAGCACCGGTACGAAAATGATGATCCATTAAATTATGCCCCAGCTCGCCACTGCTGCTGCCTAACCCTTCGGGCCAAATATCTGTAGCTGAACTTTTTAATATCCAGGTGGAATTTAAAGTAGATGCATTTACAAAAACAATCTTAGAAAAATAGTCATAAGTTTTATTCGTTTCTGCATCCAAAACCCGCACACCTTTTGCTTTTTTACTGTCCTTGTCATAAATAATTTCAGTAACTATTGAAAAAGGACGCAATGTTAGATTACCTGTTTTCATAGCAGCGGGCAGAGTTGAGGATTGAGTACTGAAATAGCCTCCAAAAGGACAGCCCAGCCAACATTTATTGCGGTATTGACAATTGGTTCTCCCACTTATTGGTGCAGTAAGATTTGCAACCCTTCCAATAATCAGGTGGCGCTCTCCTTTGTAATGCTCCCGGAGGCGTGCTGCAACATCTTTTTCTACACAATTCAAATCCATCGGTGGTAAAAAATTACCATTCGGTAAATGAGCAATATTTTCCTTGGAACCGCTGATGCCTGCAAATCCTTCAACATAAGAATACCAGGATTCAAGGTCCTTATAACGTATTGGCCAGTCAACAGCAATTCCATCTTTTGCATTGGCTTCAAAATCTATATCAGCGAGCCTGTAACTTTGCCGGCCCCACATAAGCGAACGCCCGCCTACATGATAGCCCCGATACCAATCGAAACGCTTGACTTCTGTATAGGGCGATTCTTTATCCCTCACCCAATAATCGAGGTTAGTTTCATTAAGCGGATAGTCCCGTTTCAATACCGGATAATCATTGATCATCTGTGATGTACGCCCGCCACGATGTGGATACTCCCATAGCTCTTTGTTGGCATTTTCATAGCCCCGCACGTGCTCTATGTTACGACCGCGCTCAAGCATTAAAACTTTTAAGCCTTTTTCTGTAAGCTCCTTTGCCGACCAGCCACCACTGATTCCAGATCCAATAACTATCGCATCAAAGGTATTTTCAGCCATATTACTTTACTTTATTATGAATTAAATTCTATCAGATATCGCATGTCCTGATCGCTTTTTTCAGGGCACTCACTTTTGCATTTTTGTCTTTTCCTGTTGGGATAAATTCCTGGGCTACATAACCCGCATACCCCGTTTCGGCAATTGCTTTCATTATGGCCGGATAAAAAAGTTCCTGCGTCTCGTCTATCTCATGCCTGCCAGGTACACCCGCAGTATGATAATGTCCAAAGAATTGATGATCATTTTTAATTGTCCTGATAACATCGCCTTCATTGATTTGCATATGGTAAATATCATACAGCAATTTGAAGTTTTCCGATTTAATCTGTTTGCATAATTCTACACCCCAGGCAGATTTATCGCACATATAATCTTTATGATCTATTTTGCTGTTAAACAATTCCATTTGAATTACTACTTTATTTCTTTCTGCTAAAGAAAGAATTTGTTTTAATCCATCTACACAATTCTTCATGCCGGTTTCGTTATCCATCCCATTCCTGTTACCACTAAAACAAATCAGGTTCTTATATCCCGCTTTTGCAACAAGTTCAATATGTTCTGTATACTTCTTTATTAAGGTTGGGTGATTCTTTTTGTTGTTCCACCCTTCTGTAAGACTTATTTCTGCTCCATTACACATGGATGAATCAATGCCGTGTTTTTTTAAAATTGACCAATCACCCGGCCCTACCAGGTCAATAGCAGAAAATCCAATTTTTTTAACCGTCTCACATAATTCGTCCAGTGAAAGATCATGGTATGTCCAGCGACAAACGGAGTGATTTATAGTTTTTTTTAATTTAAAATCGCCCTCACCTGTACTATGCGATGCCATTGCTGATACAGGAGTAATCATAAATGCCGAACTACTTAATAAAATATTTTTTAAAGCTTCTCTACGCGTTGAATATTCTGACATACTATTTTAAATCAGGTAATTGGAAAGTGGTAAAACCTTGCTATCCCTGGATCGAATACCACTATCCTAAATGTACTATTTTAGAAACACAAGATGGAAACAATTTTTTTTAAAATAAAAGGAATTTTAGCAAAGAATCTGAAATAGTTCTACATTTAAAATCATTTCCCGAACCTTGCCTAAGACTGATTTTTAAAGAATGGCTCAGCCTGAATTTTAGTTGATTTTAGTTTTAATTACAATAAATAAATCTATTTATATCTATAAAATCAAAATGATGATAAAAAAAATTATATACTTCCTGGGTATTGCTGTTATAATAAATGCTTGCTGTTCTACAAAAACTTCTACTATGGATACCGCAATGAATGCTAATGAATTAACAACAAAAGAAAAGAATGATGGCTGGCAATTATTGTTTGATGGCAAAACAACTAACGGATGGCATAGCTATGGAAAACAATCAATTGGCCAGGCCTGGAAGGTGGCAGATGGTACCCTGTTTTTCGATGCCGGCAGTGTAAAAGCAGGACAAATCGAAGGGGGGGATATTTTAACCGCGGGTGAGTTTGAAAATTACCATTTAAAATTAGACTGGAAAATATCGCCAAACGGAAATAGCGGAATCATTTTCAATGTGCATGAAGACGCCGCTAAATATGAACGCACTTATCACACCGGTCCTGAAATGCAGGTGTTGGATAATGATGGACATAAGGATGCTAAAATTACCAAGCACCGTGCCGGAGATTTATACGATCTGATATCTGTTTCAAGAGAAACCGTAAAACCGGTAGGAGAATGGAATACAGCCGAGATTATGATTGATAAAGGTAATTTGACATTTCACTTAAATGGAGAAAAAGTAGTGACTACGACCATGTGGAATGATGCCTGGCGTACTATGTTGGCGGCTTCAAAATTTAAAGCCTGGCCCGATTTCGGAACCTATAAAAAAGGAAGGATCGCATTACAGGATCATGGCGATAATGTTTGGTATCGAAATATTAAAATCAAAAAACTATAACTTTACTGTCTAATAGATAATTAATCATATGTGTGATCATCAGTTGTGGAATACTGAATCAATTCAGCACTCCCGCTGATTCATGATCATCATATGTATTCCTGAGCTTTACTAAACTCGCTTTCATCCTTTTTACTATTGATTGATGTTTTGCTGAATTAATCAAATTTTTCTGTTCCCCGGGATCAGCTTTAAGATCATACATCTCCCATTCGTTTACTGTATAAAAATAAATAAGCTTGTATCGCTGGCCCCTCACGCCCAGGTGTGGCAGTACAGTATGATCTGCGTTGTATTCATAGAAATGATAGTACAATTCATCGCGGCCAAGAGTTTTTTGCTTGCCGGATAATAGTGGAAGAAGGTTAATGCCCTGCATCCATGCCGGTGGAGTTATCCGGGCAATAGCTAAAATCGTTGGTGCATAATCGATGTTCTGCACCATCGCCGAATTTACTATTCCACGTTTAATATGGCCTGGCCATCTTACTAATAATGGCGACTGCATAGATACATCATACATCCACCGTTTATCAAACCATCCATTCTCACCTAAATAAAAACCCTGGTCGCTGGTATAGATGACAAGTGTATTATTTGACAGGTTATTTTTATCCAGGTAATCAAGCGTCTTTCCTACATTCTCATCAATGGATGCAACACAAGCCATATAATCCTGCATAAACCATTGGTATTTAAATTTTAATAATTCTTTCCCTTTGGGCCTGGTTTGTTGTAATAGTTTACCCCTTTCTGAATAGATTTCTTTGATGCGCTTTCGGCCTGGCTGTGGAATACGGTTAAGGATTGCGTTATAATAAATGATCTCCGTTGAGTCTGGTTTTAATTCAGGGTTATCCATTAGATATTTCGGATCCACTTTCAGGTCGCTGCACAACTTCATATCCCTGTAGATGCTCATGCTCTGCAAACGCCATGCAGTACCGTAACCAATACTATCATGGTATAAACTAGAAGGCTCGGGATAAACTTTTTTATGAAAGGCTTCTATGTATTTCAATGGTGGAAAAAAGTTTCGGTGTGGTGCTTTGTGATGCAACAGTAAGAGAAATGGCTTGCCTTTATCCCGCTTGTCAAGCCAGTCTAGAGCTTCATTTGTAATCACATCCGTGGCATAACCACGGTAAGTAGATGTATCCTTATTCATACTAATGAGACGGGGTTCGAAGTATAGCCCTTGCCCAGGCAAGATTTTCCAATAATCAAAACCAGTTGGATAGGAATGCAAATGCCACTTTCCCACAATCGCGGTTTGATAACCGGCAGCCTGCAAAAGTTTGGGCATGGTGAGTTTTGAAGAATCGAACCTGGTTCGATTGTCTCTCATGCCGTTTTTATGAGAATGCTGACCAGTTAGGAGAGTAGCTCTGGCAGGCCCGCATATCGAATTACCAACAAACGCTTTTCTGAACAACAAGCCTCCTGTTGCGATCCTGTCAATATTGGGCGTTCGGATAAATGTTTTATTGTAAGCGCTAATTGCATCTGCATCGTGATCATCGCTCATAATATAAATAATATTAGGTCGCTGCTGGGCTGATATATTAAATGAGCATAACAATAAGAGTGGCAAAATGCGCATGGCAAAAGTGGTTAAAAACAAGATACAGATATCTGTGGTATTTTCTGAGTGTTCCCTGTTGTCAATCTCTCATTACCCTGGATGCAATTTGAAATTGATCACTATACAATTCGATTTAAGTCTTGCATCAATAAATTGCTTTTACTAATTTTGATCATCCAAATTTTACAGCAATGAAGAAAATTCTCATTCTTACAGTAGTATCATTCATCTGCGCCGCAGCCATCCGTTTGAACACGAGGCGAGATTCTACTTATTCTTACCAATCAAGAGAAAAAATAACTGCATACAAAAATAAATTTGGATTTGGTTGTAGCCCCAATCTTGCATTACTTGATCTTAATGATAGCGCAAATATGGTGCCTTTGCTTGAAGGGTGGGGAAATTATCGTATGCCCGTGACTGTAACCAACGATAGCGCGGAAATTTATTTTCAGCAAGGCATCAATATGTATTATGGCTTTCATATTATCGAAGCCCTTGCATCATTCGACAAAGCGGCGAAATTTGATCGAAATTTTGCTATGGCTCATTGGGGGAAAGCTTTGTCTTATGGTCCCAATATTAATGACTTAGGTTATATTGCCTCACCTGACGCGCTTGAATCAATTCAGAAAGCATCCAATCTGAGCAGCAACTGTACACCAGTAGAAAAAGCATTGATATCGGCAATGAGTACCAGGTATTCTTCGGATTCTACCCAAACACGGGAATCGCTAAATCAATTGTATGCAGATGCAATGAAGAAAGTGCATGTAGAATTCCCGCTAAGCGCTGATGCGGCAGCATTATATGTTGATGCATTAATGGTGCAACATCCCTGGGATCTTTATGACAGGTTATATAAACCTAAACCATGGACGCCTGAAATTGTGCAGGTTCTTGAAAAACTGGTAAAACAATTTCCTGCAAATCCCGGTGCAAACCACTATTATATTCATGCGATTGAAGGATCGGAGAATCCGGAAAAAGGACTTAAAATTGCTGATCGGTTGGGAAGTATGATGCCCGGGCTTGCTCATCTTGTGCACATGCCGTCTCATATCTACATTCGCTCAGGTTATTATAGCAAAGGTGTTGCTGTAAACGAGCTGGCTGTCAAAGGTTATACTAACTACTTATCGGCCTATCCTGCAGTTGCCAATAATAATTTTTTATATATTGTACACAACCTCCACATGCAGTCTGCATGCGCAAGTATGGATTGCCGTTATGCTGATGCTTTAAAGAGTGCAGATGAAACAAAAAATAGTTTTGACAGCACCTGGCTCGATGCAGGAGGATTTTTTGGAGTCTATTCCCAATATATGCACCTGACTCCTTATTTCACGAAAATCCGTTTTGGAAAATGGGATGATATCTTAAATGTATCGGTTCCCCCGTCTTCGCATATTTATTCCAATATCATGTGGCACTATGGACAAGGTCTTGCTTTTGCACGAAAACATCAATTTGATAAAGCAACTACTGAATTGAAAAAAATGCGCGATAGTATGCAGGTCTCACAATTGAGTGAGAGTCCTACTGCATTTAATCCCGGCATTGCTCCAATAAGAATTGCTGAAAAAATTTTACAAGGAATTATTGCCGAAGAAAAAAATCAGTTTTCGCAATCGGTGATTTTACTGAAACAAGCCGTCCGCAATGAAGATGGCATGTTGTACAATGAACCAAGAGATTGGCCGCATCCGGCAAGACAATATTTAGGAAATTCATTGTTGAAAGCAGGTCGATTTCTTGAAGCCGAAAAAATATTTAAAGAAGACCTCAAAATAAATCCCAACAATGCCTGGTCACTTACAGGACTGGCAAAAGCATTAGCCAAACAACACAAAAGGAAGGAGGAATGGAAAGTTAGGCAGTTAGCAAAAAAAGCCCTGGCAAGAAGTGATGTACAGATTACTAATTCAGTCTTCTGAGGTGGATGGTTTAAAACGTTTAAAACG
>JBKJPO010000292.1:0-2658 GCA_046595095.1 Chitinophagaceae bacterium | reverse complement strand
TTTGCTTTGGTGCAACCTATCTCAGATGTGAAGTAGCCAAGTAATGTAAGTTCCTTCATCATTCTGAAATAATGTGAAGGATGTTCCTTCTTTTTATTTTTCATATAGTCCTTCTGCTCCTTGTCTAATTGAATCAATAAAGTTTTTCTCTCTTCTGGCGAAGCTTTTACAAAGCTATTGTCAAATTGCTTTTTAGAAAGCTCATCGAGTGTTTTCATGCCGTCTTTAAATATTTTTTGATTTGCCGGCTCATAACAATCATTTACCATTACAGTCATAAATTGCCCAACCCTGGCCGCTTTAGCTCCCGGTGTACTAGTGGCAGGTAATATGGTGTCTGCTATTTCATCGAGGTATGCAATTTCTTTTTCACTAAATGATCCGTCATCCTTAGTTTTAGTATCGCAACCACTAATAAATACGTTGGCTCCTACTAAACTACCTCCAAGCAGGAGGGAGATGTATTGGATGGCTTCTCTTCTTTCCATAAATAATAGTTTTATAGGCTGTGGTCCGTGGTTATTGTTTCTTGTTTATTTTAAAAAAAAATCGGTTGATGATTGAATTTCCGGGCTGTCCTTTTCAAATCTATAATTGCAAACTGTATCCATCGCGGTACTGGCGCTTCACATACTGGTTTACATCATCAAAATTTGTGACCTTCATCTTTTCATTATCCCATAGGAGTTTTGAATACCGGCCAGGATATGTAAATCCTTTGCCATCACTTTTAGGATAACGTATATCATTTGCCCTAATGGCAAGGTTAGCCATTAACAAGGCTTCAGTTACCGGTCCTGCAATTTCAAATGGGGAACTCATTTCTTTTTTACCATACCCGGCGATACAGCCTTCCACCCATTGGGCATAATGACCATTTGCACCATCGGGTACGCGTGCAATTTTCTGTTTTACTTTTACTTCATCATTGCGGGTTAATGGTAACAGTTTTGGATTAACTGCATAAGTGCCACACATCATTTTACCTTTTGTACCAATAAACAAAGTGCCATTACCCCCATCGCCGAAAGTTTCATTCGGCAACAGTTCGTCGGGCCGGTCGGGTTGAATGCCCCCATCCATCCAATGCATTTCCACTTCTCCTTTGGTTTTATTTGTTTTTGGAAAAGTTAGTGTAATATGACTGGATGGTGGGCAACTTTCAGGGAAATATCCCCTCTTGAATGAGTCGACGTAAACGCTGCCAACACTGGCTTGCACGTCTTTTGCGTACTCCAAATTCAATACGCGAAAAGCCGGCTCAATAATATGACAACCCATGTCACCCAAGGCACCGGTGCCATAATCCCACCAGCCGCGCCAATTAAATGGAACCAGTTTTTCTACGTAATCTCTATGAGGAGCGGTTCCCAGCCAGAGATCCCAATCCAATTCTTTTGGAATATCTGCCTTGCCGGAAGGCCAGGGAATTCCTTGTGGCCAAACAGGCCGGTCGGTCCATGAATAAACAGTATGCACTTTTCCAATAACACCTGCATCATACCATTCCATTAACTGGCGCACGCCATCGCCTGATGCGCCCTGGTTACCCATTTGCGTAACCACTTTATAGCGCTTGGCCGCTTCCGTTAGTACACGTGCTTCATGAATATCATGCGTTAAAGGTTTTTGAACATATACGTGCTTATTCAATTGCATCGCAGCCAGCGTAGCTACTGCATGATTATGATCGGGAGTTGATACAGAAACTGCATCAAAGTTTTTTGCTTCTTTACTCAAAAGCTCACGCCAGTCTTTATAATATTTCGCTTTGGGAAAACTCTTAACTGAATTAGCGGCTCTTCGATCATCTACATCACATAAAAATGCAATTTCTGCTTTGCCGCTTTTATAAAAATTCATGATATCGCTTTCTCCTTTTCCACCAGCACCAATACATGCGATCAACAATTTGTCACTAGGCGCTATGAATCCTTTTCCCCCCAGCACATGCCGTGGAAGAATAATAAACCCCGCAGCTACAATAGTGGAATTTTTTATAAACTCCCGTCGATTTGTGTTTGTTGAATTTTTTATTATCTCAGACATGTTTCCTTTTTATTGGTAAATTATATGTTTCCTTTTTTCAATTCTTTTACTGCAAAATCACAAGCTCTTGCTGTTAATGCCATGTAGGTGAGCGATGGATTTTGACAGGCAGCCGATGTCATTGCAGAACCATCGGTTATGAATACATTTTTTGCATCCCACATTTGATTATTGGCATTTAGTACAGATGTTTTTGGATCCCGTCCCATTCTTGCTGTACCCATTTCGTGTATACCCATTCCGGGGAAGTAACCATTATCAAAAGTTTTTACCTCTTTGATTCCCGCAGCCTCCAGCATTTCTTTCGCATCCTGCATCATGTCTATACGCATTTTGTTTTCATTATCCTTTATTTCACAATCAATAGATAAAGTATTCAAACCCCACTTATCTTTTTTTGTTTTGTCAAGCGTCACTTTATTTTCATGATATGGAAGCATTTCACCAAAGCCATTGATCCCCATGCTCCACTGACCTGGTTCGCAAAGCGCGTCTTTAAATTCTCCGCCAATATTCATTTCTGCAACATCCCGGCCCCAACCATCCCGTGAAGCACCACCCTGGTATCCAAAACCCCTGATGTAATCACGTTTTTCTTTATTTAAATTT
>JBKJPO010000091.1:0-13030 GCA_046595095.1 Chitinophagaceae bacterium | reverse complement strand
CCCAGAGGGATGGCAGGTTGGTAGCAAAGATGTTACCCCGAATTTTTTTCCATCCCAGCTGGATGGCAGGTTGGTAGCAAAGATGTTACCCCAAATGTATTTCCATCCCAGAGGGATGGCAGGTTGGTAGCAAAGATGGCTGGGAGTGATATCGAAACATATATTATATGCTTTCTACCCGACATGAAATATTTATTGAAGTAGCATCAAATCTTAGTTTTTCCAAAGCAAGCGAAGTGTTATTTATAAGTCAGCCTGCAATAAGTAAGCATATTAAAGCTTTAGAGACATTTTACAAGACCACTTTATTTGAAAGAAAAGGGAATTCAATACAACTGAGTAAGGGCGGCCTTTTATTATTAAACAGGCTGAAGGAAGCAAAGAAAATTCAGAATCAATTAGAATTTGAGCTTAGCGTTCTCAAGAATCATTTAAATGCAAAAGGGCAGCTAAAATTGGGAGCAAGCACGACGGTTGCGTTGTACATTATCCCAAAGATACTATCCGCATTTCATCAAAGATATCCGGAAATAAAAATTAGTTTACTGAACAGGAATACGGATACTATTTTAAAAGCATTAGCCGACCAGGATATAGATATTGGGATTGTTGAAGGCAAGAAAAAAAACTCTAATTTTTTGTATCAACCCTTCGTAACTGATGAAGTTGTGGCTGTGTGCAGTGCACGAAGCCCGATTGCCAAAAAAAGAATATTGACAATAAATGAAATTACAAATTACCCGATTGTATTAAGAGAGCAAGGCTCAGGAACATTGGCAGCCTTGAAGTATAACCTGGGAAAAAATGGAATTAAACTATCCGATTTAAAAGTCAGTGTGCGCCTTGCAGGTACTGAAGCATTGAAAAATTTTTTGAGAGAAGATAACTGCCTGGGATTTTTGCCCAAAGGTTCTGTGTTAAAGGAATTAAGAGATGGAGATTTGGTGTCAATTAAAATTGAAAAATTTCAAATAGTCCGTAATTTCTTTTTTATTCAAAGACAAGGTACTGACAACCATGAGCTCAATAAAGTATTTATCCGGTTTTGTAAAAATGAGGTATAACTTAAAGTTATGGACTATAATTAATTTGTTCTTTTCTGGTTATAGTTTGGGATGTACTTTTGGTAAATGCTAACCTTAACAAAGCCTTGCTCATTTGCAAAAATTCTTAGGTGCTCCAATTGCTACAAGGAGTATCTTTTAGAGAATGCCTGTACATATGCCCAATGTTGCGATAAACCTTTAACGGTGGAATACGATTTCCCCCATGGATTTCCAAAGCCACAACTTCAAACTTATCAAGCCAGCATGTGGCGCTACTTTAAAATGCTCCCGGTTGTAAATGAAAAAAACATTGTTACACTTGGAGAAGGAATGACCCCAACGCTTCCATTAAATAAACTATCACAAAAATTTGGACTTGCTGATCTCCGGATGAAGGATGAATCATCAAATCCTACAGGTTCTTTTAAAGCGAGGGGTATCAGCGTCGCTGTATCCAAAGCGAAAGAATTTGGAATTGATCATTGCATAATACCAACGGCAGGAAACGCGGGAGGTGCACTGGCAGCTTATTGCGCCAAAGCCGATATTGAATGCACTGTAGTTATGCCAGGCCATACGCCGGAAATTTTCAAACAGGAATGTAGATTATATGGCGCTGAGTTGATCCTTGTAAATGGATTAATAAATGACTGTGCAAGAAAAGTAGCAGAGATAAACAAGGACAAAAATTACTTTGATATGTCCACCTTAAAAGAACCTTATCGGTTGGAGGGAAAAAAAACAATGGGCTATGAAATTGCAGAGCAACTGAACTGGGAATTGCCTGAGGTAATTATCTACCCGGCCGGGGGAGGTACAGGGTTAATCGGTATTTGGAAGGCATTTGAAGAAATGAAATCAATGGGATGGATTACCTGTCCTTTGCCTAGAATGATTGCCGTTCAATCTGAAAGATGTGCTCCAATATTACATGCACTTATTGACCCTGTTAATTGGAAAGATAAATTTGTTCCTAAAGCTACATTAGCAAACGGATTAGCTGTTCCCTATCCTTTCGGAATGAACATGATACTAAAAGTTCTTAGTGAATCCCGTGGAACCGCAGTGGCAGTATCGGAGGAAGAGATAGTTGCAGGCGTGAGGGAAATAGCAGAAACAGAAGGCTTACTAATTTCGCCTGAAGGAGCAGCAACCTGGAAAGCATTATTAAAGTTGATCATGGCTAAAAAAATTGAGTTAACCGAAAAGGTATTACTCCTAAATACGGGCAGTGGCTATAAATACCTGGAAAATTTACAGTAACTTAAACTACACCAGGTTGGACTTAAACTGCTACTTCAACTTATTCCACTCTGCCCCATTTTGTAATATACAAGAGGATGCAAAATAAAATCAGCCTTGTTCTTTGATTCTAGAACTTCCTTTCGCGTTCCATAACATCGGCCATCAAACTTGCACTTAACTCATTACTTAACCTTAATTCTTTTAGTATATTTTCAAAGTCGGCATCGTTCCTGTTTTGACTTAACTTGAATGCGGCTTCTGTTTTTTGAATGCTAATTTCAAATCCAACAATTCCATTCATTTGTTTTTGAACCGAATCCGGTAAAGTATCTAACGAAACAGGGTTTGCCGACTTTTGCTCATATTTATTCGTTAACCTTCTAACAGATTCCCATAGATTTTCTCCTTCTATAATTTTTAATTTTCCGTTTACATGAACACTAATATAATTCCAGGTAGGTGCATTGGGCTGGCTATACCATGATGAAGAAATATAATGGTGAATATTAGACTGAAATATGACCAGTACATTAGGTGACTGTTCAAAATCCTTCCATTGTGGATTTGCTTTTGAAACGTGCCCCCAAAGTACTTTCTCCCCATATTCGTTAACTTCTAATTCGATGGGGATATGAGTACCAACCGGGAAATCGGAACCTTTGGTAACTATTGTTGCGAAGCTATTTTCTTTTATAAACTGCTCAATTATTTTATGGTCAGTTATCTCGAATAATTTAGGTATGTGCATTTTAGGCTCTTTCAATTTTGCAAATAAAACAACAGGCTTCAGCATTCCTTGCATGGAGGTATTCAATTTCTGTATGTTCTTCAAAAATTTTTGGAATTAAAATATCTACATCATCATCGCCAACTAATTTGGTATAAATCATTCGCTGATCTTTGCTGTAGCCGATTAAAGACAATGGGAAATTTATCCGGTCAGCTTTTATCTCAGGCGGAAAACGATGAATATCTTTATATGCCTCAACTTCATTCTTATGTATAAAAATTGGCCCCGGCTGATCAAAAGCATTATCAATTTTAAAAGGGCTGTGGCTAAGCAATAACCTAACATCCTGGCCTGGTACAAATGGTTTTAATGAAACCCGGCATGGCCCGGCACCGGTGGCAACTTGCTCGATTACTTCATGGCCATAATCATCTTTGTGAGCTTCACGGATTTTTGATGCATATTCGGTTGTTAGTGAAACAATTTTGAACGGTATCATTTTTTAAATTTTTATAGATCAAAATTGGTTTATTGCAGAGTATTAAACAACCCGATTCTTGCGGAATAAATATTGAAAAGAACGAAAATTAGAGAGGGATTGGGTATCTATATCATATATTTCTACAAAAAACAACCACAATTGTCCGCTCCTTCGAATCTTCAACATCAATTGGCTTTAGCAAATAATCCACGACGCCTGGTCGAAAAGCTTTTGCTGCAAACTAGTCGTGGGATGTAGTGAAGCTGATCATTAATTGATCAGCCTTTTATATTTTCCATGTTTTTTATTTTTTTAATGCAGGTGAAAATTACCCTGGCATTTAAAATTTTCTCTCAATAATAAAATCCCGGTAAATTTGCATTTCATCGCAATTAAAATCTTTTAATAATTACTACAAAATCTTACGATTACATCTTCCTTGGATCCGGTTGCGCTTCCCTAAGCTTATTAGTGAGAATGGCTGACTCAGGTAAATTCACCGATAAAAGGATCCTTCTACTCGACAAAGCTCCAAAGAATAGTAATGACCGCACCTGGTGTTTTTGGGAAAAACAAAGCGGATATTTTGAAGAGATCGTACACCATTCATGGGACCAACTTATTTTCAAAAATGAAAAGGAAATTATTGAACTGGATATTTCACCTTACCGGTACAAGATGATCCGGGGCATTGATTTCTACGAATATGCGCTATCAAAAATCAAATCTCTTGAGATTGATTTCAAATTCGGTGAGATTAGCATTGGCGGCTCTGCTGGAGAAAAGCGGGTTTTATTTAATGCTGAAGAATTGATAACAGGGAATGCAATTGTCTTCAATTCCATTTACCAACCCGTTACTAACTCAATGCATTTCCATTTATTGCAACATTTCAAAGGATGGATCATAGAAACTACTTTCCCTGCATTTGATCCGGGGAAAGGTACACTTATGGATTTCAGCGTTAGCCAGCAATTTGGTACCACATTCGTTTATGTTTTACCGTTATCTTCAACAAAAGCCCTGGTTGAATATACTTTGTTTACTGAATCATTGCTTCAGCCGGAAGCGTATCAACAGGCATTGAATGAATATGTAAACAATACTCTTAAGCTTAAGGACTATAAAATTCTGGAAGAAGAGTTTGGCGTTATCCCGATGACAAATACACCATTCCCATTTTTTAAAGATGGCATCTATAATATTGGAACAGCAGGCGGACAAACAAAAGCATCAACAGGTTATACTTTCCAATTTATACAGAAGCAAAGTAGTAAAATATTAAATGATCTTATACAAAATGGGAAACCCGCTAATCACTACAGGCAGAGCTTTCGATTCGATTTCTATGACAGTACATTTCTGCATATCCTTGCAAATAATAAAGTGCCGGGGCGCGAGGTATTTTCCAAATTATTCAGAAATAATAAAGCATCTGAAGTGTTTAAATTTCTAGATAATGAGACCTCTGTGAAAAAAGAGTTGAAGATAATTAGCAGTTTGCCTACATGGCCGTTCCTGGTGGCTGGCTTGAAAGAGGTTGGTAAAAAAATATGAAATATAAAATTTTTAAGGATTCAAAGATTTCATAATTCATATTTAATCAACGGTTTTCATATCCTCCCACCTCGAACTATACTTTGGCGACCGCATGTCCTGCCTCATTTTCCATTCTTTATTAATTCCTGATGAAGCAAATGAAACCATATCCTGGCCCATGCTGGAATTGACATTATCTATTGCATGCATAAGATTTTTCAATAGGGGAGCGGGTGCGGTTTCAAATAGATTTGACTGGATACAATCTTCGGGTACTAATCCGCTTAGGATCACGCCCGTTTTCAGGTACCTGCTACCTGTAACAAATAACTGCTCAACCAGGGGAATGGTGTGGTGATTAAGTACGTTTGTATTTGATGTAGCCGATGGTAATACTTTAGATAAAGAATACGTTTGTGGATTATAATCATACTCATCTTTAAATTCATTCCTAACAACAAATACATTGATTACCGACGCTGCACTTTTTTGTCTCCTCAATTTCTCTGCAGCCCTTGAAGTATAGGTACCGATAGACTCTTTTAATTCTTTGACTGTTGTTACCGGCCTGCCAAACATCCTGGTGGTGGCGATCATTTTTTTATTATCCAACTGGTCCTTGAGCTCAATACAGGGAATTCCTTTGAGTTCACGAATAAGTCTAACGCCCACTACACCACCGAGATTCTTTTGCGCCCATTCTTCCGGCATATTTCTAAGGTCCCATGCACTCACAATACCAAGATTAACAAGTTTTACTGCGCTTGCTCTTCCTACGCCCCATACTTCCTCGACCCTGGTTTGTTTTAAAGCAGCTTCCTGCTCGTCCGCATTTGCAATCACGCTCACGCAACGCGAAGTTTTTTTATTTTCTTTAGCCAACCTGTTTGCAACTTTTGCTAATACTTTTGTTGGAGCTATACCTACGGATACCGGGATACCTGTCCAAACTTCTACAGTATCACGAACTTTACAACCAAATTCATATAATTGGTCCAGGGGCATTCCTTCAAGGTCGAGGAAAGATTCATCAACAGAATATACTTCAACATTTGGTGAAAGCATTCGCAATGTTTCCATTACTCTCCAACTCATATTGCCATATAAATTATAATTGGAAGAAAATACCGCAACTTCTTTTCTTTCCATTAATCCTTTTACCTGGTAAAATGGTCCGGCCATCGGGATGCCCAGTTGCTTTGCTTCATCCGATCGTGAGATGATGCAACCGTCATTATTGCTTAACACTACCACTGGCACTTTCTCCAATGAAGGCTGAAAAACCCGCTCGCAGGCTGCATAAAAGCTATTACAATCTATTATGGCTTTCATTTTACAATTAATAAGTTTTACACTGCATGAATTACATAAGTGACTACTCCCCAGACTTTGAATTCAGACTGATCTGTAATATCAATTGTGGCTAATTTTTTTGTTTCAGGTACTAACCTGATCTTGCTAAAACTCTTGTCCAGCCTGCGTATGAGCATTTCCCCATTTAATACTGCAATAATTATCTGCCCGGTTGCGGGTCTTATCGACCTATCTACAATTACTACATCACCCATATGCACACCCGCACCTATCATGCTGTTGCTATTGACTTTCATGAAAAAAGTGGCAGGTTTATTGCCAATTAATTGTTCATTAAGGTCAATGCCTTTTTCCATGTAATCATCTGCCGGGGCGCCAAAGCCGGTGGCATTTGCGGTTGGAATATCCCATTGTCCAAAGGCTTTTGAACCAGTATACGATGCAGATGAATAATTTTCGATTTCCATAAAATAACTTTTTAAATACTAAAATATTTAGTAAATTTATGCTAAAATAAATGGGATATAAAAATTTAAATAACTAATAATTTAGTATGGCAGTTCAACCAAATCCTCAAATGCCTGGATACCGGTGTAATGAATACCTGGTTGTATTATTACCGCATGAGGACCTCAGGACAAGGGTAAATAATATCAAAAAAGATTTTTCGGAAAAGCATAATACAATTGCAGCATCCAGCTCAAAACCCCATCTCGCGCTGGCCAGTTTTTCAGTTTGGGAAATGATGGAGGAAAAGCTTCTGCAGAAACTTCGCATCATTGCAATGGGGATGCCACCATTTAAGGTTGATTTAAAAGATTATGGAAGCTTCCCTACTCATACCATTTTTATTAATGTACAGAGTAAGATACCCGTAATGAACCTGGTGAAAAGCTTAAAAGAAGCGAGAAGGCTAATGCGTTGTCCCGGTAATGAACCCTATTTTATTACAACCCCCTACATGCCTGTCGGCAGAAAGCTAAGCCCTGAACAATATGATCTCGCATGGAAGGAATATTCTCATCGGCATTTTACGGCAAGTTTTATTGCAGATGGTATGTTGCTTTTGAAAAGGAGACCAGGTGATAGGAATTACCAGATTGTTCAGAGGTTGGAATTTATGAATCTTCCGGTTAATATAAAGCAGGCAGAATTATTTTAATGCTTCTACTCCGCAGAGAAGAGCTTTGCTAGATCAATAAATCTCTTAATGGAAAACCCAACAGAAACATATTTAAAAGGCCGTGGTTCACAATTTAATCCAAAGAATAAGTTTATAAAAAATGAACTGGTAAAAGAACATGCAGAAGGGATTGACGATTGGATTGAAAAAAATGAAGCCACACAATATCTTGAAGACAGTGCTAAAGGAATAGTTAATAAAATTACCAGTCCCGATCTTGGTATGTGGTACAGCATGAATCCATATCAGGGTTGCGAGCACGGATGTATTTATTGTTATGCCCGGAATGCACATGAATACTGGGGCTATAGTGCAGGCCTCGATTTTGAAACAAAAATCATTGTAAAGAAAAACGCTCCGCAGCTATTCAGGAAATTTCTTATGCATCCAAAATGGGAGCCCATGCCCATCTCGCTTAGCGGGAATACCGATTGTTATCAGCCTGCAGAAAAAAAGTTTCGCATTACCAGGCAGATACTTGAAATTGCTCTTGAGTTCGGTCAGCCAATGGGCGTGATTACAAAGAACGCAGGCATTCTGCGGGATAAGGATATCCTGCAAAAAATGGCAGAAAGAAATCTCATCGGCGTGTTTGTGAGTCTTACTTCTTTAAATGAAGATCTGCGTAGAATACTTGAACCCCGCACTACAACCGGGGCGCAACGTTTGCGGATTATAAGGGAGCTTTCAGATGCTGGGATACCCGTGGGCGTTATGACGGCTCCATTAATTCCGGGACTCAATGAACACGAGCTACCCACTTTGCTAAAGAGGGCAAGTGAGGCAGGAGCTAAATCAGCGGGTTATACTTTTGTTAGATTAAACGGTTCAGTTAAATTGATTTTCCATGATTGGTTATTTAAAAATTTTCCTGATCGGGCAAACAAGGTTTGGCATATGATCGAGCAAGCGCATGGGGGGAAAGTTAACGATACTAATTTTGGGCGGAGGATGCAGGGAGAAGGAAATATTGCAGAAATGATCGCCAGGCAATTTCAGATATATACAATCAAATATGGACTTGACCATGGATTGCCGGAAATAGATACCACGTCTTTCAGGCGGCCGGGTGAACAGATGAGTATGTTTTAATGTTTATTTGCTTTGTTCTTTTTCTCCGTGGTTCTCCGTGTCACAAAAATATTTCACGGAGAACCACGGAGTTTACCGGAGAACCACGGAGAAAAGACAATTATTTTCAACTTTTATGTGGCACAACGGATTACCCTGTTTATTTTTAAATACTATATTTTTACTCCTCTTTAAATTTCATTAATGCAGGAAGTTGTTGAACAGATAAAATCTTTATGTGCAACCTTTACAGATGAAGGCGTAAAATCAATAGAAAGATTACCACAATCAGGAAGCGACCGCATCTATTTCAGGATTTTTGGTGAGAGCAAAAATTATATTGCTACATACGGAAACAACATCAAAGAAAATGAAGCCTTCATCAGTTTTAGCAGGCATTTTATTAATGCAAAATGCCCCGTACCAGGGATCTTCGCTGTTAATGCTCAGAAAACAATTTACATTCAACAGGATTTTGGGAATAATTCTCTCATGACACTTTTGGAACAACATGGCCACGATGATTACATGTTTGGGCTCTATAAAAAAAGTCTCAGGTCATTAGCCTGGTTGCAGATGCGAGGTGACGCCGGGCTTGATTATAGCATTTGCATCACTTCAAAAGAATTTGGAAAGCAGGCAATCATTAGCGATCTTCTTTATTTTAAATATTATTTCTTAGATACACTTAAGATACCCTACGACAAAGAGAAACTAATTGATGATTTCGAAGCACTGGGCAATTACCTGAGCCATGTTGATCACAAATATTTTATGTTCCGCGATTTTCAAAGCAGGAACATCATGGTAAAAGATGATGAAGTCTATTTCATAGATTACCAGGGTGGTATGAAAGGTGCATTGCAATATGACGTAGCGTCTATGCTATGGCAGGCAAAAGCAGAACTTAGTGATGATTGGAAAAACAATCTCCTGGATTATTACATGGATTGTGTTGAAGAAATCAGCGGTGAAAGTATTGGCAGGCATCGTTTTACCAGCCAATACAATGGTTATGTATTGATAAGATTATTGCAGGTACTTGGAGCCTACGGCTTTCGGGGATTGTTTGAGAGAAAGGCACATTTCCTGACAAGTATTCCACTTGGCCTCAGGAACATGAAGTGGTTCCTGGAAAATAAATACATTGGAATCGTGCTTAGTGAATTTGAACGCGTGCTCTCACTCATAGTGGATGAGGAAATTATTAAAAGATTCGAACCTATCCAGGCAACCGAGTCCACACCGTTGAGAGTAAAGATTAGCAGTTTTTCTTACAAGCTCAGTGGATACCCGGTGGATGAAACTTCCAATGGTGGCGGTTTTGTTTTTGATTGTCGTGGCATTCTTAACCCGGGAAGGTTTGAAGAGTTCAAACAGGTAAATGGTAGGGATAAAGGGGTTAAGGATTTCCTGGAACAGCAAACTAAGATGCCCGAATTCCTCAACAGCGTGTACACGATTTTAGATATTGCAGTTGAAGATTATATCAAGCGGGGGTTTGAATCTTTGGTGATCAATTTTGGATGTACCGGGGGATGCCATCGCAGCGTGTATGCGGCAGATGCAGTAGTTCGTCACCTGAGAAATAAGTTTAGAGTGAAAGTTGAACTCAATCATATAGAACAGAAAATACACGAGCATTTTCCTCCTAAAAAAATAAGTGCATAAACACCGGAAGAAATCATGAAAGCAATGCTACTGTCTGCTGGCCTTGGCACAAGGCTAAAACCTTTTACGGATAAGCATCCAAAAGCATTGGCTGTAGTAAACAGTAAAACAATTCTTCAGCGAAATATTGAATACCTCGCCTCATTTGGAATCAATGATGTCATAGTAAATGTTCATCATTTTGCAAACCAAATCATCGAAGCTATTACAACAAATAATGGTTACGGAAGTCGTGTAAGCATATCTAATGAAGAAAATGAAGTATTGGAAACAGGTGGAGGTTTGAAAAAAGCATCATGGTACTTTGAAGATGGCAAACCCTTCCTGCTTATCAATGTTGACATTCTAACCGATCTCAACATTAATGACCTGGCAGCATTTCATTATAAAATGAATGGACTTGCAACGCTCGCAATTACTACTCGTAGCAGTTCGCGATATTTTTTATTTGATGAAGAAAACCGGCTTGCAGGCTGGAGAAATACAAACACTGGCGAAGAAAAAATCCGCCGGCATAGTGATGTCCTGGTGCAAAAGGCTTTTAGTGGAATTCACCTTTTATCACCGGAGATCTTCCCGCTAATGAAACAGGAAGGTAAATTCTCAATGGTTGATGTGTACCTGGAACTGGCAGCAGAACAGGAGATTAGAGGCTTTGATCATAGCAACAGTAAATTAATCGATGTTGGTAAACCGGAGAGTATCATTAAGGCTGGAGAGATGTTCACGTAAAGCAGCAAAATATCCTGGGGGGATGATCTTTGATTCCAGGTTTGTGCTGTTAGTCATATTTGTTGCTGAAACTTTATTCTTTCCCTTCAAATAATTCTTCTTTCGGAACCACCTTAACTAGCTCTCCATCTTTCAGGGTTTTACTTACCAATTCATAAGGTCCTGTCACCACTTCATCTCCCGGCTTAAGACCACCTAGAATTTCGATGTAATTGATATCCTGTATTGAAGTTCTCACTTTCATTTTCTTTACTTTTTTATCTGGCTGAACTACGAAAACTACTTCTTCAAGATCATCGACATTTATGGCATTGGGAGAGGAAGCAAGTCCGTTCTCTTTGGATTTTTTTACCGGCTTCGATTTGCTTTTGAGTGTATCATTTTTATCCCGGGTAGTTACTGAATTGATCGGCACCGCAAGTACATCAGCATGGGTCTTGGTCTGTATGTCTGCGTTTGCACTCATTCCCGGCCGGAAGGGAAAACTCCTGGGTTTTGAGGGATCTATCAGATCGAGGTAAGATGAAGGCACAAGACGTACATAAACCTTATAGTTGGTAACATCTGTTCCTGTTCCCATTCCAGGTGAAGCTGCGCCATTATTGCTGCTCGCGATTTGTGTAACAATCCCTTTGAATTTTCGTGTATTATATGCATCTACTTCCACGTTAACGCTGTCGCCTATGTGCACTTTTGGGATATCATTTTCACCAACATCCACCCTTACTTCTATACTTTTTAGATCTGCGATCCGCAACATTTCTGTACCTGCCATCATTGAATTTCCAACTACCCGTTCCCCTTTTTTTACATTTAATAATGTAACTACTCCATCCATTGGCGAAATAAGTGTTGCACGGTTAAGGTCTTTGTTTGCACGCTCCAATCCTGCCTGCGCACCCTGGACACTTGCCTGTCCGCCGCGAATACTTTGCTTCGCCGCATTGTAATTTGCCTGTGCAGAAAGTAATGAAGCTTCTGCAATATTGAATTCACTCCTTGAAATCACTTTCTCATCAAAGAGTTGTTTTTGCATGTCAAAAGATCTTTTGGCCTGGTCGAGCTGGGCTTTCAGGGATTCGAGTGCTGCCGTTGAATTTGCAACAGATGCCTGCTGGATGTTTACATTTGCTTTGGCCTGGTTGCGTTCTGTCGTATATACGTCCCCGTAAATTCTTGCAAGGACGGTTCCCCTCTTTACACTATCTCCCTCTTCTACATATAATTCCACTATTTCACCTGAGACATCGGAGCTTATTTTCACTTCAATCTCCGGATATACTTTTCCGCTGGCACTAACGGTTTCAATGATTGTTCTTTTCTGAACTTTTTCGGTGCTTACTTTTTCTCCCTCCTCTTTCCCAAATGCACCCATTTTTGCTAATACAACCATCAACACGATCAGGACGATTAAAATGCCTATAATCCATTTATATTTTTTGCTCATTTTTATTGAATAATTTTAAACATACTACTTATAATTTGAGTCCCTGGCCTTTATAAAACTCAAGCACTTTCATTTTAAAAATATAATCATATTGATTGAATACGTATTCCAGTTTTGCCCGGAACAGGTTATTCTGGTTAGTCGTAAGGTCGTAGGTTCCCAGCATTCCCACGTTAAATCGTTTAATTGCAAAATCATAACTGCGCTGCGCCGTTTCTACAGATTTCTTTGAGGCATTGAATTTTTCCAGGGCAACCATCGCTGAAGTATGTGCACGATAAATATCCTGTTTTGTATTTTGATCATCCTGCTCCTGCTGCAATTGAACTGTACGGATATTCAATTTTGATCTCTCCCAATTGGCTTTTGCAGACCAGCCATTAAATATTGGAACGGAAACCTGGAACCCGATGGATTGGCCAAAGTTTACTTTTAGCTGCTTACCCAATCCTTCCGGGGTAATATAGCCAAGAATTTTTCCCTGGTTACTTGTTGGGCTCAGCACATCATAGAATACACCGCCACCGGCATCTGCTTTAAGTCCGGTAGGTGCGAAGCCAGCAAGTACAGC
>JBKJPO010000065.1:0-2568 GCA_046595095.1 Chitinophagaceae bacterium | reverse complement strand
ATGATTTTGAAAAATTAAAGAACAAATACTGGTGGGAGTTATGGGGCGAAGAGAACCGGCAAATGATAAAGGATGCTGTAATAAAAGCTGTGAACGGAGAAAAAACTCAGTTCCAGGCTTTGAATCCCACAGCAACTGGTGTTCCCAAATGGTGGGATATAATTGTAATGCCCTTCAAGGAAACCGGTAATAGCGGCGACCCCAAACAAATAATTTCCGTATCCAGGGACATTACCGAACAGAAGGAGGCTGCAGGAAAAATTGAAGAAAGTAATAAACGCTATCACATGATGCTGATGCAATCGCCATTTGCATTTTCAGTGATGAAAGGAAAAGATATGGTGGTAACCCTTGCCAATGATCTGATGAAAGAATTTTGGGGTAAAGGAGCGAATGTGGAAGGGAAAACCCTAATGGCAATTTTACCTGAGATTATCGACCAGCCATTTCCAGCTATGATTAATAAAGTGTATACCACAGGTATACCTGTTCACGATAATGAAATGCTTGCCCGATTAAAACATGATGGTAAGATGGAGGATCATTATTTTAATATTGTTTACCAGCCTCATCTTGAAGCTGATGAAACAATTTCGGGAGCTATTACTATTGCTTATGAAGTTACAGAATTAGTTGTTGATCGAAAAAAAATGGAAGCACAGGCATTAATGGTTAAAAACCTGCTGATGTCAGCTCCCGGTTTTATCTGTATCCTCGAAGGACCTGACCATGTTTACCAGTTGATAAATGAAAAGTATCAGCAGCTGATTGGCAAGCGAAAACTTCAGGGCAAACCAATTCTTATTGCGCTTCCTGAATTAAAAGGGCAGGCCTTTGATACAATGCTTGATAAAGTTTATACTACGGGTGAAACCTATGTTGGGATTGACGTTCCAATTATGTTGGCCAGGGATGAAAAATTGCCTCCTGAATTAAGGTATTTTAATTTTAGTTATCAACCCATGTATGATGAGAATGATAAGATTAATGCCATCCTGGTTTTTGGTTATGAAGTAACTGAGCAGATGAAAGCTAAAATTGCTGTTGCCGAAAGTGAAATGCATTTCCGGCAAATGGCAGATTTAATGCCGGCTAAAATAAGCAATGCTGATAGACATGGTAATGTGCGTTATTTTAATAAATCCTGGCTGGATTTTACGGGATTGGATTTTGAAGAATTAAGCAATTTGGGATACCATAAAATCATGCATCCTGATGAACTGGAAGAATTTCAAAAACGCCTGAAGAAAGCTGCAGAAACGGGAACTGATTTAGAAATGGAAATGCGATTCTTAAATAAATACGGTGAATACATATGGCATTTGAATCGGGCATCTCCATTGAAAGATGAAGATGGGAACATTAAAATGTGGATTGGAGTTACCAGTGAGATACAAAGGATAAAAGATGAGGCAGAGCGAAAAGATAATTTTATAAAGATGATTAGTCATGAACTAAAAACACCGGTTACATCAATCAAAGGATATACTCAAATATTATTGAGGATGCTTGAAGGGGCTCATGAAATAAAAAACCCTTTGAATATAAAAAATTCTCTAATCCGTGTTGATAAGCAGGTGTCCAGGTTAACGAGGCTTATAACTGAAATGCTGGACCTCACAAGAATTGACGAGAGCAAACTTTTATTGCAAAAAGAATTGTTTAATCTTAACGAACTTATTATTGAAACTGTCGAAGACATCCGTTATACTATTACAGAACATCCTATTAAAATATATGAGGATTTTACTTGTAATATAAATGGTGACAGGGATAGAATTGGTCAAATTATTATAAATTTAATTTCCAATGCCATTAAGTATTCTCCAAACAATGATACGATTGAGTTACGGATATGTAAGCATGCAAAAAATGAGGTAGCAGTAAGTGTAAAAGATAGGGGTATTGGAATAAGGAAAAAAGATCACAAGAAAATCTTTGAGCGTTTTTATAGAGTAGAAGGAAAGGAAGAAAATACCTTTTCCGGATTTGGTATAGGATTATTTATTGCAAAATCAATTATTGAAAGACACAACGGCTCAATAACTATTGAAAGTGAAAAAGGTAAAGGATCTGTGTTTACTTTTATTTTACCCGTGGCTTATAACAACTAACCATTTACCCGTTGCTCAGAAAAACAGGCTATGACCGGGGTCTGCGCTCTCCTGACCCCATTTTATTCCAAGTGCAAATACGGAAAAGTAAATTTAGGGATAGAGCGACGTCCTGTCTCTAGATTTACTGATCCGCATTGCATTATCATTCAATCTCATTTTCTATCTGTCGAGCGCCTGTATCTCCTGTTTATATTTGCCGGGTAACAAGAAAAATTTTATCATACCATCCAGTTTTATTTTCCTGCTGAATTTATAAACAGGGACAAAGAATTTCAAAAAAGAAACACGTTTAAATCCAAGTAATATTTTTACCTCAACCGGCACGACCAATTTCTGTGATTCTTTTAAAATTATATATCTAAAGCCGCCAAGATGTTTGCGGTATTGTGTATAGAGGTCAATTGAATAATTGCTCTTTGCCAGGTCGTTTCGTAAATGTTGCAAGCGGTCA
>JBKJPO010000035.1:0-2666 GCA_046595095.1 Chitinophagaceae bacterium | reverse complement strand
CCAAGGTTCAAGAGGTTCAAGAGGTTTCAAAGGTTCAAGAGGTTTCAAAGGTTAGAGAACCCTTGTCAATAATCAGGAGCTGATTAATTTTATTAATTTCTTGAACCTTTGAAACCTCTTGAACTTTCTAATAGAAATTCTATGAAAAAATATGCAGTAATTGTTGCAGGTGGCACGGGTACAAGGATGAAGAGTAGTCTGCCCAAACAATTTCTCGCCATAAATAACAAGCCTTTATTATTCTATACGATTGAAACATTTTTTAAAGCGATCCCAGAGATTGAGATAATACTTGTATTACCTGAAGAGCACATTGCAACAGGCCAGGAAATAATTGACGGCTATTTTGATCCAACGAAGATCCATGTCGCGATTGGTGGCAGTACAAGATTTGAATCCGTAAAAAACGGTTTGGCTCATATCACCGAGGAGAGCATAATTTTTGTGCACGATGGTGTTCGCTGTCTCGTTACACCTGCGCTTATACATCGCTGTTATGAAACTGCTCTTGAAAGCGGTACTGCCATTCCGGTGATAACTTCCCGCGACAGCATCCGGATCCTGGTGGATGATGATAACGAAGCAATAGACCGCAATTCAGTTAAACTGGTGCAAACGCCACAGACTTTTCACAGTAAGATCATCCTGCCTGCATTCCAGATTGATTTTAAAGATAAATTTACAGATGAAGCAACTGTTGTAGAAGCCTTTGGTTTGAAGGTGAGGCTCGTAGAAGGTGAGGAAGAAAATATAAAGATTACCACACCTGCCGACCTCTTGTTTGCTGAGGGTATACTTGCAGAAAGGTAGATTTTATAAGTCTATCACTTTGGAAATCTTTAACCAGATCATGATTACATAAAAGTTGAAAACCTTTATAAAACATTTCTTACGGCGATTCAACTTGTACTATGGGTTCCAGAGTGCCTACCGGGATATTATTTCCAATACATATATACAATGGCTTAGAATGAAATATTTGCCTTTCAGGGGCAAAGGTTATACATGCAATATTTGCGGCGCGATCTATAGCAGGTTTGTTCCACATTTGCCCGGGCCAAATATTTCTGATGCAATTGAAAAATATACAGTGATTGCGGGATTTGGAAGTAATGTATTTTGTCCAAATTGCCTTTCTACAAACCGGGAACGTCTTGTGCTCGCGATCCTTAAAGATCAGCTATCAATTGATGGCAAAACCATACTGCATCTCTCTCCTGAAAAGCATGTATTTAACTTCATCAATAAGCGTGCAGTTGTAACCACAGCAGATATTGAACCTGGATTTTACCGCGGGATTGATAAGAAGGTACAATATGCGGATATCATGCACCTGCCATTCCCCGATAATAGTTTTGATATAATTATTGCAAATCACATTCTCGAGCACATAGCTGACGATGAAGGAGCAATGCGTGAATTATTCAGGGTATTAAAAAAAGATGGAACTGCAATCTTACAGGTCCCTTTTTCATTAACCATAAAAGCCACATTCGAGGATACGGCAATTAATAATCCTTCATTGCAGGAGAAATTATTCGGTCAAAATGATCATGTAAGAATTTATGCCGCTGAAGATTACATCATGCGACTTGTAAATGCAGGATTTAAGGTCAGGATATTAAAGGAGCAAGACCTTGAAAAATATAAAATGTATGCAATACAAGAAGGGGAGTGGGTTTTCATGGCTCATCACTAATTTCATAATCGATTCAGCTGCCTGAGCTTTTCTGATAGGGATCAGGTTTGAATAATTTGAAAATGCCGGGAAGCCTGCTATAATAAATGGTACTATATGATTCTTCTATTGCTCCAAAACCTTTATAGAATTTCGCAATACTTTCGGTATCAGATCCTTCGAAATCCAATGTGATGCCCGATTCAGCATGATCTTTTATGAACTCATCCAGCAACAAAAAGGAAGCGCCAACCGATTTGCCTGCCGGGTCATTTCCCACAAGCCAATAATAAGCACGATTATTTGAGAAAAGGAAAGCTGCAGAAGCCAGCAGTTTTTGATTTTCATCATAAACACCATAGGTAATACCATGGTGAATTTGCTTATTGCCATTAAAGATCTTCTCTAATTGTTTAAAATTATTTTTATCAAAATCTGTAAAAGTTTTGAATTGTTCCCTGCTCAAATGGATGATTTCAGAAATATCAAATCCTTTCCTGGTAGTGCAGGAAGCTGCAGCTTTCCTTGTATTCCTAATACAATTGGTATTATAACGGTGCTGGATATCCGTATATGGCTTGTCAAGTGCAAGAATATAATTTGATCTCCTGTAATCAGGGTAACCTGCATTGTGCAAGGGGTTACCATGATTGAGACTGATGTCCCATAATTTAAATTTTGAAGGAATAGATGATAATGCTTCTATTACTAGTTCCTGGCTGATGTTATTTCCAAATAAACCTAATACCGGGGTAAGATCCGGTTGAAAGAGATAATCAATGGTGTATTTTTTTCTTCGGGGTAATGGCATTACAAATTCATAATCACCAATAATAATTGCATCCCATCTTCCAGCCAGTGCATCGAGGTACCACGACATGGCATACACTAAACCATTAGAAGCATTTTTGATGCAATCATCCCATTTTTCTTTATCAATGGCTTTCTGCGGAACGTAGCGGGTATGTGAGTTAATTTTACTCAAATT
>JBKJPO010000304.1:0-5090 GCA_046595095.1 Chitinophagaceae bacterium | reverse complement strand
CCAGTATGGGAATGAACTACAATCCTCCATTCTACCATGAATTTTTTGAAAAATATGGTTTCATAAAACAATATGATCAGTATACAAATGTGTTTTATCTCGACGTACCATTTCCTGAAAGATTTAATAAGATCGCAGATTGGATAGCGAATAAACCAGGTTATACTTTTGAACATTTTGATAAAAATAAATTTGAAAAATTTGCTTATGATTTCCAGGGGATCTACAATGATGCCTGGAGTGAGTTTGAAGACTTTATACCCATTCAATTTAATTCCATCAGGGATTCATTCCGCGCAATGAAACCAATCGTTGATGAAAAGATCATCTGGTTTGCTTACAGTAACAATGAACCAGCGGCGTTTATTATTGCCTTGCCAAATATTAACCAGGTACTCAAACCACTTAATGGGAAACTTGATCTCTGGGGGAAAATAAAATTCTTATGGTATAAAAAAACACAAACCATTTATCGCATACGCTTTATAGTGATGGGTTGCAAAAAGAAATTCCAGAATAAAGGTCTTGAGAGCGGCATGATTAAAAAAATACAAACTGAAGTGATGCCACGAAATACCATCAGGGAAATAGAGCTGGCCTGGGTTGGCGATTTTAATACCAAGATGATCGCAATTCATGAAGCAACCGGCGCGAAAAGAGAGAAGGTTCACAGGACGTACAGGTTCACTTTTTAATTAGCACCTAAAAAAATTTCTTATAACCTTTTATATTTTTATCTCTATACAAACACTTTGGAAATTATGTTTAAATTATTAAGCAGCTTATTTGTTGTACTATTCGTGTTATCAAATAACGTGGCAAAATGCCATACTTATGATAGTATTAAAGGACGTGCATCCACAACTTATGTTTTATTAATTTCCATAGGCAACTATCCAAAAGAATCTACCTGGCCTAATTCAAATTCTAGCGAGGATATTTCAAATATTTCTTCTTTCATTAAAAAATTCTCCTCATCCAACAATATCCAAAAAATATTACAGGATAAAAATGCAACAAAGAAAAATATAGTTGAATCTATTAAGAATGTAATAACTAAAATTTCTGTTGATGACAATGTCTATTTTCATTTTTCAGGCGCTGGCTTCCAGGTTCCTGATCCTACAAACACGGAAGTGGATGGAAAAGATGAAGTCTTCATGCCATATGATGCACCTTCAATACTTAAGGTACAGGATGATATAAAAAAAGGCAAAACACCCGATCTTAGCCATTGCCTGGTTGACAACGAGCTTGCAAATTACATAAATATAATCCGCAAGAAACTTGGGTCTTCAGGACAATTTCTATTTACCATTGATGCTCCTGATTTTGGACCTGTGGAAGCAAACTCTCTAACCGCCTTAGGACGCGGTGGTTTTCTGGAAGTAATTGTGGAAACGCTGAACACAGCACCAATCATTATGATCACTTCGAGCCATGAAAACGAATCCCCATTTACAGTACGATCAAAAAGCGACTCATTTACAAGGTATTTTTCGATTGCATTAAAAACTTACGCTGATAATTTGATATCCAGGGAAGATATCAGTTATAGAGCGTTTTTTTCACATTTATCCATGATATTGGTAAGTATGGCGGCCATCAACCATCCAACCATCACTGGAGAGATTGATGAAAACTATCTGTTTAATTCAAGCCCTTCGTTAAGCCTGGATAAAAAGAGAAATCCAATTGATAAAGATGCGCGGCTTTTTATTCTATCCATAGGTATAAGCACCTATAAGAGTACCTATACATTTGATAATTGCGATGAAGATGCGCGGCTTTTTACTCAAACAATTAAGGAGGCATTTGAGAAGCATAGCAAAGCAAAAATCCAAACTTATGAATTACTTAATGATACGGCAACGAAAGAGGCAATATACAAAGCAATCAACGAGATCATTATCCAGGCAAAGGATAACGACATCTTCGCTTTCTTCTTCGCCGGTTTTACTAACCAGCCTCAATCCGCCGGGGGAGAGTTTGCCGAAACCTGGTTCTACCCTCACACTAAGAAACGTGTAAGTATAGATAACAGGTATGGGTTTATCGAAGAAGAGATGATCACTTTAACCGACTTGAAAAAACTTCTCGATTACCTTAAATGCGACAAGCAACTTTTATTTACCGAGGCTGGCCCATCGATGAATTTTAAGCGAGAATTTGTAAAATCTATGATAAAAACTAGCCCGGTGATTGCGGATATTGTGAAGCGAAACCGTGTGATCGTAGTTCCTGTTACCACTGGTCTTGATAATACCACTTGCGAAGGAAGAGTAGATCACGGGCCTGGCCTTTATTATTTTGATAAATTGAAAACAGTGGGTGTAAATCTTTTTGACTTATTTGCTAGTAATAAAGCGACCAGGCAGAATGTTTTATTTAGATATGGTCAACTACAAAATGAATGCAAATCTCCTGATTATGATTACATGAGTTTTTTCTTTGAAAAGGAATTTGTAGAAGATCTTCAATATTATTTCTCGAAGGATGAAACGTTTTCAAAAACAAACCGTGGTGGGATTGTAGAAAATGAAAAACCAGAGCCGCCCCCGGTTATTAAGAAGAAGTATGCATTGCTTATTGGAACTGATATTTTTAATAACAATGGTTGGGGAAGATTATCAAATCCAATAAATGATGCCCGGGCTATAGCAGATACTTTATCGAGATTATTTGGTTATAAAACAAAGATTTTAAAAAATCCCGGATTTGGAGAAATATACAGGGCGCTTTACGAATATAACAGCATCCTGAAAGAAGATGACCAGTTCCTATTATACATAGCAGGACATGGACATTTTGATAAAACAATTTACCAGGATGGTTTCATAGTGGCGAATGATTCGAGAGCGCTCAAAGCCGATACATTCCTTACCAGTTATATTCCTTTCAATCAGCTTAGGATCATTACAGATAATTTCAAAGCAAGACAAGTAATGGTATTACTTGACGTTTGCTTTAGCGGGGCATTCGATGATAATGAAGAACTCGTTGGTAATAACAATTATAATTTGTCGACCAAACTTGATAACCGATCTGTAAATAAAAAGCTGCAAATGGTTACGCGAAAATATATTACAGCAGGCAGCAGGATCGAAGAGGTTCCGGATAACTTCAAAGGTGGGCACTCTCCTTTTGCGTGGTTTCTTCTTGATGGCCTTCGCAGGGCTGCAAAGGAAAAAAAATACATAAGCTCGGGTATGTTATTCAAATTCATCCAGGCGTATCTTGAAGATACTGTGCCACTTCAATCAGGCTATGGTAAAGATCAATTAAGGCTGGGTAGTGAATTTATTTTTATGAGTAACCAGTAGGGTCAGCCGGCAGGCTGGCCACCAACATCCATAAATTAAGATCGAAGGTCAGCCGGCCGGCTGACCCTCCGGGCCTTTTAATTATATTGCAGCCTCAAAGAATGCTCATGAAACTTGTATCTTATTTAAAAGAAGACCGTGACTATCTAGCTATCCTGCATGATGGATTGCTTTTTGATTCGGAACTTATCCACCCGGATATGCCTACGAATATGTCAATGTTCCTGAATTATTGGGAGGATGTTTTCCCGATAGCGGCTGCAGCGGACCAATTAATCAAAGACGGTAATTTCCCAACATCAAAAGCAATCCCGTATGCAAGTGCGCAGATTCTTGCCCCAATACCTCATCCTACAAGTTGCCGTGATGGATATGCCTTCAGGCAACATGTAGCTTCGGCCAGGCGTAATCGTAAGGTTGACATGATCTCGGAATTTGACCAGTATCCCATATTTTATTTTACCAATCATAATAGTATCCAGGGGCCTGGTGATGTAATTTGTATGCCTGATCATTTTGAAAAACTTGATTTCGAGCTTGAAGCTGCAATAGTTATTTGCAAGCCTGCAAGAAATATCACCGCAGCGGAAGCCGATGAATACATTGGAGGATATATGATCATGAATGACCTGAGTGCAAGAAGATTGCAGATGGAAGAAATGCTGCTGAACCTGGGACCTGCAAAAGGGAAAGATTTCTCCACAGTTATCGGTCCGATGCTGGTAACACCGGATGAACTGGAACAATACCTCGTTACGTGCAAAGAGGGACATACCGGTAACGCATACAACCTTTCTATGAAGTGTTGGGTAAATGGCATCCAGGTTAGCGAAGGCAACCTGGCGGATATGGACTGGACCTTTGCAGAAATTATTGAGCGGGCAGCCTATGGAACACAATTATTCGCAGGGGATGTTATTGGTAGTGGCACTGTAGGCACCGGATGTTTTCTTGAATTGAACGGAACAGGAAAATTGAATAACCCCGAATACCAGGAGCAATGGCTTAAAGAGGGAGATCTTGTTGAGATGGAAATTGACTTGCTTGGCAGGTTAAGCAATACCATTGTAAAAGATGAAAGTGATTTCTCCATACTCGCATTGAAAAAAAATGTTTAAGTCAATCCTGTTAAAAGATATAAAAACTGGCGAAGCACAGAATTTTTTACAACACGCTATTGCACCCCGGCCAATATGTTTTGCAAGCACCATAGATCTTGCCGGCAATGTTAACCTCAGTCCATTCAGTTTCTTTAATTTATTCAGCTCGAATCCACCCATAGTTATTTTTTCTCCTTCCAGAAGAGTTAGAGATAATAGTACCAAGCACAGTTTGCAGAACGTGTTGGAAGTTCCGGAAGTGGTTATAAATATTGTCACTTATGACATGGTTCAACAGGTAAGTCTCAGTAGTTGCGAATATCCCAAAGGAACTGACGAATTTATAAAAACCGGCTTCACAAAAGAACCCGCTATGCTTGTAAAGCCTCCGCGTGTAAAAGAAAGTCCCGTGCAGCTTGAATGTAAAGTGCTCGAAGTAAAACCTCTGGGCGATAGTGGTGGTGCAGGTAACCTTGTAATTGCCGAAGTATTGATGATACACATCAATGAAAAAATTCTTGATGAAAACGGGCGGATTGATCAGCGAAAACTTGAGCATGTTGCCCGGTTGGGTGGCAACTGGTATGCAAGGATCGGCAAAGAGAATTTGTTTGAAGTAGAAAAACCAAACACAGAACTTGGCATCGGCGTTGATGCTTTGCCAAAG
>JBKJPO010000205.1:0-11413 GCA_046595095.1 Chitinophagaceae bacterium | reverse complement strand
AAATTTACCTTTACTCATATGTATTTTTTTGTCTGGAAACTAAAAATACAGAAAATAGGAGGCTGAAAAGCCTCCTTAATTTTTAAAAAATGATATGTTTACCGGACAGCAATGATTGATAATTGTTAATTAATTATCCATGAAATCCATGCCAATTTGAATAAAATTGCAAACATTAAATCCAAATTTTTAAGTAGTCAATCGCCTTTTTCGACTGAACCCTTTTTTGCCATAAACCCATTAATCAATTAATCATTAGCCATCACCCTTAATATTTTTCTTTAATTTTCATAAATGAATATCCCTGATCTCAGTTCACCATATTGGTTCATCATTGGTACTTTAATATTATTCACCGTTATTATCGGCAGGTACTTCCTTATTGCAGGGTTATTTTACGTTTTCTTTTACCGGTGGCGCCCCGAAAAATGGAAGAATCGTAAGCTCAACAACAAAAACTATAAGCATGGGCAATTTGCAAGCGAAGTAAAATGGAGCACAGTCACTGCTTTTATTTTCGCATTAGCAGGAGCCTTTACAATTATTTTATGGCAAAAAGGATATACCAGGGTTTACGAGGATTTCAATGCATTTCATTGGACCTATCTCCCCTGTAGCCTGTTTCTGTCTATGCTCTTGCATGAAACATATTACTATTGGCTGCACCGGTGGATGCACAAGCCCGCGATCTTTCGCATCATGCATAAAGTTCATCACGACAGCAATATAACTTCACCCTGGACAGCTTTTTCTTTTCATCCGTTGGAAGGAATACTCCAGGCAATCTTTCTTCCCCTGCTAATGCTGGTTCTTCCTCTACATCCATCAATCATTATTTTACAACTTACCCTGATGACTTTCAGTAGTGTTATCAATCACCTGGATATTGAAATTTATCCAGAAAAATTTCACCGGCATATTTTGGGCAAATGGTTGATCGGTGCAACCCATCATTCACTCCACCATCGCCAGTTTAAATTTAATTATGGTCTCTATTTTACAATCTGGGATAAGTTGAAAAAAACGGAAAGCCCCATTTATGAAGAGATCTTTGAAGCAAAGACCAGTAAAATTGAATCTCCTACAAATGATAATATTACACTAAATCCAGGTGATGCTCTCAGTTGAAACAATGATATTGCGCATATTGATCTCCGTTGCCATTGGCGGCCTCATTGGTCTTGAACGTGAATACAGAAATAAATCCGCTGGCTTCAGAACCTTGATACTGATTTGCATGGGATCATGTTTGTTCACACTCGTATCCATCTATATCGGTAATGGCAGTACAGACAGGATCGCTTCAAATATCGTAACAGGAATTGGTTTCCTGGGTGCAGGTGTAATTTTTCACAATGAAAATAAAGTTAACGGCCTCACTACTGCTGCCACCATTTGGATAACAGCCGGTCTTGGCATGTGCGCCGCTGCCGGAATGTATTTTGCTGCGGCTATAGGTTGCATAATAGTACTTGGCATTTTGCTGATGCTAACCAAGTTTGAACAATGGATGGACAAAGTGAACAGGATCCACGTTTATACTTTGGTTATCCCTTTTTCCAACGGCCTTGCACAGAGTTATGAATTGGAAATGGATCGCTTTAAATTAAAACACAAACGCCTAAAACAAACGAGGAAAAGTGGAGAGCTCACCAGTACATGGAAGGTACAGGGATCAGAAAAAGCGCATAATGATTTTGTAACTTTTATTCTAAAAGATGACGCCATTCGCGAATTTGATTTCTGATATTTTATGGTAATATAATATCGCCTTCCTCACCATCTGCTAATTTTTTCCCGGTAAATATTGCTGCGAGAATCTGGATACCTTCCATTAATTTACTCGTCCCACTATCCCAGTAATGAGCCTGAACCGGGATTACTTTGAGCAGGCATAATCCCGGATCATTTTTTCCATCCGGGAACCAGGCTTTTACTATCGGTTGGTATTTTTCTTCAATTATTGACTTATCGAAAATCACTTCAGCACTGCCTTTTACATCGAGATAACTGTCTTTACCCGGATGTGCATAGATCAGGTGAACTTTATTATCAACTTTCAATTCATCAACTTTAAGTGAATTCTTATTGGTGAAGAACCAAAGGTTTCCCTGGTCGTCCACATCCATCGTTGCCATTGGCCTGCTTGTTTCTGCACCGGAAATATTGGTAATGAACATGGCTATGTTAATGTCATCGACCAGCTTTTTAAATTTTGCCAGAGCTTCTTCCTGCTTTAAGTTTTTTTCCATAAAAATGTTTTATCTGATTGAGTAAAAAAATTACCATTCTGGGGAATGGTAAAGCGTTTAAGGGATTTAAGGCGTTTAAAACGTTTAAGAGGTTTAAGAGGTTAACTAAATTACTGTTCTGCTGATAAGCTCTTGCAAGTCTTAAACGCCTTAAACGTTTTAAACGTTTTAAACGTTTTAAACGTCTTAAACTACTAAACCAATCATCCGTGAATGCAGAATTGCTTCTGCACTATGTTTGAAATAACAACAATGAATTCCAAGTGCTTCCAGCTTTTTTATAGCAGCGAGCGCTATCGATTCCCGATGCCTGTCCACCTTTCTAAGATACACAGCATGTACTTTTTTAGGGAAATGTTCGGCTACGGCTGAATAGATATTTGGATCTTCCTGTGAATCATCACCTAACAAAATATATCGTTGATTTGGATACGACTCAAACACCCTGGCTATCCTCATAAATTTAGTTGCGTGGCGGTTCTGACCGGTCTTAAAAACTTCCCGAAACCGTTTAATCTGGCTGAGTAGGTAAACGCCCTGGGGCATTGCATTTTTAATTGAGAAATCCCTGATGTAGTCATAAAGATTCCACTCGCTGCTGGATACATAAAAAAATGGATTTGCCAATCCTTCCGTTAATGTACCAGCTTGCGCTAATAATTTGTAGTGATTTACTACCCCTTCAAAAGGTTTGCGGCTATGCGCATTCTTGGTAAAGAGTACATAGAGTCTTTTCCGGAGTTTTGAAGAATGTGAAATAAGAAATGTATCATCAATATCGGAGATGTACGAATATTGGTATTCATGCGGAAAAAAAACGAGACCATCGCCTGAAGCAAATTGTTCTCCGGAAGCACTAATGAGCTGAACTTGCAGTGGATGCCATCCTGCACTCATTTTTCCAGGCTTCCACTCAAATCTAAAAAATCCATCAACTTCAGTATGCGTTTCATGTTGCTCACCGTTCCATAACAACCTAACCCTGGCACCGGATTTTGGCTGTACCATGAATAACCTCAAGAGAGAGAATGTATTCGTCAACACATTACTCCTATACTTTTTCCTGGGTAGCGGACTAAGACTAAGCACATGTCCAAAAACGATCATGTGCTGATCATTTCCAAATCCATTGTATACTTTTATGATCGGTTCATTAGTTAATCTCATCCAATAAAGTATCTTCTTTTTAAATTTTTTAAAAAAGGGCATCTTCCTTGATATTGCGTTCTTATTTTTATTCATTAGCATGCTATCACTAAATTGTACCCGATTATGACTTCACCTGGCATTATAAATATTCTTTTCGTCATCAACCCCGGATCTGGTACTAAAGGAAAACCAGATTGGGAAGATGAAATCAACAAATTCTTCGAACCTCTGCAACATACAAAGGAAATATTTTTACTCACAGGCAAAAATGATGCAGCTTCCATTACAGAACGGATCGAAAGCAAAAAATTTGACCGTGTTGTAGCTGTTGGGGGTGATGGTACTGTAATGCTTGTTGCAAAGTTACTACTGGGTAAAGATATATCCCTGGGCATTTTACCTGCCGGTTCTGCAAATGGCATGGCAAAAGAACTCATGATACCGGATACGCCTTCGGAAGCGCTTAATATTATAATTAACGGGCTTATCAAGTGCACTGACGTAATTAAGATCAACAATAAAGACATTTGCGTACATCTCAGCGATATTGGACTCAATGCCCAACTTATTAAATATTTTGATGAAGGTAAGCTACGTGGAAAATGGGGTTATGCACGAGTGATACTGAAAACTTTATGGCATAAGCAAAAAATGCAGGTTATTATAGAATCAGGCAAAATGGAGGTAAAGCGTGTAGCCTTCATGGTAGTGCTAGCCAACGCAAGTAAGTATGGAACGGGGGCAGTTATCAATCCGGAAGGCGATTTGCATGATGGCTTATTCGAAGTGGTGATCGTCCGCAAACTTGCATTTGTTGAGCTTTTGAAAATGTTGTTCCGTCCAAGAGCATTTAACCCAAAAAATATCGAAGTCTTCAAAGCAGAGTCAGCTACAATCTCTACCCAACATAGGGTACATTTCCAGGTAGATGGGGAGTATATGGGTAAATTAAGGCGTGTCGAAGCCGTGATTATTCCTAGCCAACTTAATTTGATATTGCCCCAGGAAAAGAATGAACTAGTACTGAAGTAGTCGATTAGTCGTACTGCCCTTCGGTAATTACCTTTTCACTAAAATTGGTTCTCATATTTATTAAGTTTTTATTTATCCAGGTCAATTTTATTGAATATAGAAAGCATCTAATTCATTTATTATTAATAGTTTCTGCACGCTACCAATTAATTTATTTTAGATAATTGAAAGAAATCCTGCCACTAATGAATAAAAACATATCTTTGCGGCTCAATTTTTTAAATACACTAATAATGGACAGTAAAACTACAGGAACCGTAAAGTTCTTTAATTCAGAAAAAGGCTTCGGTTTTATTAAGCACGATGATTCTAACAAAGAAACATTTGTACATGCAAGCGGATTAATCGATGAGATCAAAGAAAACGACCGCGTTGAATTTGATCTTCAAAACGGACAAAAAGGCATGAACGCTGTAAACGTAAAACTAATCGGATAAAACTGATATTTTGCCAAAAAAATTAAAAGACCCGTATTCACGGGTCTTTTAATTTTTATACCCTTTCCATTTTCTTCTCATACCTGGAACTAGTTTAGCTACATGCTGCTGGTATATACGGTATTGATCTCCGTACTCAATCAATAATTTCCTTTCTTCCAACTCTATCCCTATTAAAACATAAATGCTAATTATAGAACAGGCAATCAGATTATTAGTAGAGGGCAAATACAAAAAAATCCCCCATACCAGCATCAGCGTACCCAGATATAAAGGGTGCCTAACAATGCTGTGAAGACCACTCTGCTGGAGCGTGATAGCCTGAACCTTATTTGATTTGTCAAATGCCTGTACACCACTTAACTCATAAAAATATTTTTTTATACAAATAACCATAATCAATCCCCCCGAAATAGCAAGAGGTAACGAAGACAGGTATCGCAGGATTTTATTTTCCCAGAATAAAGTTGAAGGAAGAATGAATTGGTAGTAAAGCAGCCATCCAAGGGTTACAAAAGCAAAGATTGAATAACACAACCGGTAATAACGATAAAATTTTCCTGCGTACTTCTCTAATACCCGTTTTAAAGAATTAATTGCGAGGGCACTATGCAACCCACACCAGATTAACCAATAAAAAAGGAGAAGTACCTGCTCTTGATTCATTTAAAATATTATTATTTTAGGCACAACCGTTATTTGCTAATCATTGTCTTGGTCCATGATGGTGTTGTGTTAAATATCTGTTCTAAACCGAGAAGATAATAAACTTGCGATTATATTTGCAACCAAATAATCAAACCCAAAATGAGAAAATTTACATTTTTAATTATTGTAGCCAGTATTACAACCGCTTTGTCCTATGGTCAAAATGGAAGTAAGGTGACCCTTGTGAAAGGTCAGAAATTTGTAATTGAGAACAAATTAAATACAGTTATCAACCAGGAGATGATGGGTAATAAAATGGAAATTGTCGTTAATGTTACAAGCAACAGTTCTATAGAAGTAAAGGATTCGAAAGATAAAAATTATAACCTGAGCACCTCAATCACGAGATTAAATTTAGCCACAACCGTTATGGGCCAGGAGTTGAATTATGATTCCGATAAAAAAGAAGATCGCGACAGCGAGATGGGGAAGCAGTTAAATAAATCAGTAAACAGCCCTGTGGATATTGAAATATCAGATAATGGAAAAGTTGTAACTAAACAAGAAGCAAAGTCTGATAAAGAGGATGCTTCCAAAAATCCGATGGGAGCTATGATTGGAAATGTAGGGGATCCAAAAGGAGTTGCTGAAATGGCATTTCTCGTAATACCTTCAGGAATCAAGCCTGGATCAAGCTGGAATGATTCAACTGTAAATGAATCAGGTAAAACTTTTACAACTTATACCTTGAGAGAAATAAAAGGAACTGATGCATTTATTGACACGAAGGGCAGCATGCAAAATACTACCAGGCAGGAAGCAATGGGGAGCGAAATGACTACAACTATGACCGGGACAATCGTTGGTGAGTCGATTGTTGATTTGAATACGGGAATAGTAAAAAATCAATCCGTTACTGTTAATGCAACCGGCACTACAGAGGCTATGGGACAACAAATTCCGATGACTACAATTGTTACTTCCAAATCAACTATTGTACCTGCAAAATAGTGATGAGATTATTATAAGAGTTAATGCCACATAGATGTGAGCAGATCGAAGAAGCAATACTCATAGAACCCCATTTATAAAAATGCACTCATTCTAATAACAACGACGGAGAAGCTTTAGGGTCCGTCATTGTTTGCTTTTATTACTTGTCTTTATTTGTCTTTTTTGTAAAGCAACAGAAAGATGCCTCCCAGTAAAATCGCAATAGATCCTATCATATACCAAAGACTACTGAAACCATAAACTTCAGCAACTTGCCCTCCAAAAAACGGACCGGTTGCCTGGGCTGCTGACCAGGCAACAGTGTATAGCGCAGCATATTGCCCGCGGTTGGAGACTTGCGTCCTTGCCAACCACCAGGAATTCATGAACGGCATGGAAACAATTTCACCCACGGTAGCCAATACCATCGAAAACAATGCAATCATAAGAACAGGGAGGAATGCGATATTGAGTATATAGAAAGAAATGCCAATTAAAATTGTACCAATAGCGATGAGTTGCAGATAGGGTTTTCTGCCTTCAAGTTTAAATACTATGATCATTTCAAAAAATGCAATAAGCAGTCCGTTCACAGCCATCATCATCCCAATAGTAAATTCAGACAGGAAAAAGTCCTCTTTGAAAAACACAGGTAATGTAGTAAATAATTGAAAGAAAGTAACGGCAAAGAAGAAAGTAAGTACAATGAATAGAATGTAAATCCTATCCTTATACGCAGAGCGCGCTGATGATAAAATTGGTTTCTCAACTGCTTTATCTTTTAACTTCCTAATAGGTTTGAGCACTAATAATAATAGCCCTGCTGCCGCTATGTTAGTAAACCCATCTACCCAAAATAAGAGTTCATAATTATAGCCTGCAATAATACCTCCCACCGCACCACCAACAGACCAGCCCAAATTAATTGCAAGTCTGTTGAGCGAATAAGATCGCGTAATATTTTCTTGCTTACTGTAATGGGCAACCGCTACTGAATTTGCAGGGCGAAAAGCTTCATTGACCAGGCTAAGAAAAAATGTGGCGATGCAGATGGATAAATAGGAATGCATCTGGCCTACAATGATAAACATAATGCCCCCGCCTGCCAGCGTACATACCTGTACGTAATAGTAACCAACTTTATCTGTAAGCCTGCCTCCAAGCAAGGCACCGATAACGGCACCCATTCCAAACACACTCATTACAAAACCCGCTTTTCCAATGCTTACTCCAAGATCCTGGGTAAGATACATAGTCATAAAAGGCACGACCATAGTACCACTGCGATTGATCAGCATCACCAATGCAAGCCACCATGTTGAAGGTGAAAGCCCGTCATAAGCATTTTTGTAAAGATTGAGCGTCCTCGAAATCATCGGGAACAAAGATAATAATGGTTAATGATTTAATAATTAATGCTTTATTACTGAACTTTATAAAGCACATTTATTAAATATTAATTCAATAATGCATTCATTTTAATTGCAAGCAATTCTGACCATTTCCGATATTCCATTCCTGAAGGATGAAGGCTATCGAAGGCTAAGAGTGAAGGTTCAAATAAAGCCTGCCGCGTTGATGAAGTAATTTCGATATAATGCACACCCATCTGCATGGCTATTTGTTTATTAACAACATTAAATTCATCGATCTCTCTTGCAATCCTTGCCGTATCTGAATTTCGGGCGAAGGGAGTAACACCATAATCAGGAATGGAGAGTACAATAACATGAGACTTGCGATTCCCTGAGTATTGGATAGCTAAAGTTAGCAATTGAGTAAACTCTGTCCTGTAGTCTTCAATTGGCTTGCGTTGATATTGGTTATTTACCCCGATTAATAATGATACAAGATCATAGTTTGATTGTTGCGGATTGGCTGCAAGTGAAGCAAGCAGATTTCCTGTAGTCCAACCAGTTTTCGCGATAATTTTAGGAGGAGTGATTACTTTTCCAAATGAGCTAAGCATTCGTACTACCTGGTTGGGAAACCGGTCGCTGTCTGGCACCGATTGCCCTATTGTGTAAGAATCGCCCAGGGCAAGATAAGTTTTTGCAGATTGTTTTACGGAGATCATTGTCGACCTATCATTCACAACCTGGCCTGCACTGCACGAAATGGTATAGCTGATTACTATCGAAATCAAAAAGCTAAGAAGCATTAGCCGCCCCGGGAAAAGATTGTATATGATAGATTGTATAAAACACATATGTCAGAAGATTCCCGCAGGTACTTTTTCACGTACCATAGACTGATTTACCATCCTCTTATTTATACAAGATCTCATAATATTCATTTGCCATTCTGTTGCTGTCAAATTGAAATTGTACATCGCGCATACCATTTTTTACCACCTGCCTCCAGGTATCATGATCTTCATAATACAACGGCAATATTTCATTCTCAAGAATTTCATAGATCTTATCCAGGTCATATTTATCCTGTTCCTGAACGTGCATGTTTGTATAATCTACCGGGGGAACAACAAACCCATTGTTTCCATGGTTGATGAATTCAGGGATCCAGCCATCATTAGTACTGAAATTTACTGCACCATTCATTGCAGCCGTCATACCACTTGTGCCACTGGCCTCTCTTGGCACACGAGGGTTATTCAGCCATATATCTGAGGCCTGCTTCAAGCGTTTACTGAGGCCCAGTTCGTAGCCTACGCACACTGCAACGTTTTTGTATTCTTTACTCAAATGAACAAGATGATTGAAATCACTGATAGCAGGATAATCAACCGGATACGGCTTGCCTGCCCATATAATTTGAACCGGGTACTCCTTATTGCTGAGCAATGCTTCAAAGCGTTTATGGTCCCGCGTTATCAATTCGGCTCTTTTGTACCCGGCAAACCTGCGGGCCCAGACAATTGTCAATACCTTCGGATCCATTACTTTACCAGTTTGGTCAGCAACGATCTCGAATGCACGCTTTTTTAGATATCGCTTTCGGTCATCAAACCAGGTATCATTGGCTTCTTCTTTTGCTTTATATAATTGTTTATCTGCCCAGTATCTCCAGTTTTGCGCATTAGTAATAGACCTGATCTCGCAGATGCCTTCATACTTTTCCCACATCAGCCTGCTTACCTCGCCATGCAATTGTGATACCCCGTTCGCGATCCTTGCGAATCGAAGTGCAGCAAGTGAATGATTGAAAAGTTCATCTTTAATGCCGGTGATGCGTCTTACTTCATCAATTGGCATGTCGCAGAAATAACTCATTTTCTCACAGAGGTAAAGGTCATGTTTTTCATTACCAGCTTCTTCCGGGGTATGTGTTGTAAACACCAGCCTCTTCCTCACTTCTTCTACACTGCCATACTTCCTGTGCAGGTAAAATGCCGCACTTACTGCATGTGCCTCATTAAGGTGGTAAACTTCAGGATTGAACCCAATTTCATCCATCAATTTTGCGCCACCAACACCAAGCAGGATGAACTGTGCTACTTTGGTAGCTACATTAGCATCATAGAGGCGGTGGGTAATAGTTTGCGAAACAAAATCATTTTCAGGAAGGTCCGTACTCAGCAGGAATAAGGGGGCACTATTAAAAGTATCAGGATTTAAATAATAAGCTTTTACCCATACCGGGTGGTCATGAATTTCAATCTGGAACCTGATGCCCGTGTCTTCAAGAAAGTTATAAATCTTCTCGATCCATTGCACTTGTAAGGTCTGATCCTGGTTACGTGCCTGGTCATAATAACCGTGCTTCCACAAGATGCCTATTCCCACGAGGTTTTGCCTCAATTCATATGCACTCCTTAAATGGGAACCCGATAAATAACCCAATCCCCCGCTATATATTTTCAGTGGCTGATGTACTGCAAATTCCATGGAGAAATAGGCCACTTTTTTTGCATAACGATCATCGATGGTATAAGGAACCTTGAATTGTTTAAAGTCCATTTTAATTGATTCTTTAAATTATAAGGGCGCAATATAAAATGAAAATTCTACATATTGAGTAAATGAATGTGTATTTATTACACATTCTATTCTTTATGACACTACTTATGTTTTGAATCAGGAACGGGCACTACTATTGAGTGTACGTACAAAAACAGTTTCGTGTTTAAGATTGGATCACAAGCTCCCGCTAAAGAATTATCTAAAGTTGAAGGAAAATTATAAAATTATTTTAAGCAGGAGATATTTTTTAGATTTGTCTAAAATATAATTTCAGGAAAATGAATTTCACAATTAGTGAGGAGAATTATATCAAGAGTATCTACCACCTTCAGCCCAGATCCGGACCTGACCTTGTAAACACGAATTCTTTGGCAAACGAACTAAATACCAAAGCTGCTTCGGTTACCGATATGCTCAAAAAACTCCAGGTAAAAAAGATCCTGCTCTACCAGCGATATCATGGTTTCAGACTCACTGAATCAGGCAGCAGGGTTGCACTGGGCATAATCCGCAGGCATCGCTTATGGGAATTTTTCCTGGTAACTCACCTTGGATTTGACTGGGATAAAGTTCATGATATTGCTGAAGAACTTGAACATGTGAGCAGTCCTGAATTGATTAAAAAACTTGACGCATTTCTCGGAAATCCCCAGATTGATCCTCATGGCGACCCGATCCCGGATGTGAATGGCAAAGTACCTGTGATAAAGCAAATGAACCTCTATGGCATTCCTGTAAAACGCACAACGGTTGTAAGTTCTGTCAGCAACCAGTCACGGGAAATGCTTCACATGCTAAAACATTATAATATTGGTATTGGGTCAGCGATAAAAGTTCTTCGCATCTTCGAGTTCGATGGTTCTCTCGAGATCAAAGTAGCTAAATATCCCGCCTGCATTATTAGTGAACAGGTTGCAAGAAACATATTCGTTCATCATGATTAAAAGAACAGACAGCGATAACTCCCTGAGTGAAGTTC
>JBKJPO010000404.1:0-4565 GCA_046595095.1 Chitinophagaceae bacterium | reverse complement strand
GTGATGGTTGCACCCGCAATGGATGAGGATATGTGGCATCATCCTTCCACCAAATCGAACCTTGAACAATTAAGGCTGGCTGGTAACATTATTCTGCCTGTAACGAGGGGCGACCTGGCAAGTGGCCTTAATGGAGATGGAAGGATGGTAGAGCCAGAAGACATACTTAATCAAATAGATACCTATTTTGAACACTCAAAAACTTTAATAGGTGTCAAGGCCTTGGTAACTGCTGGACCAACTTTCGAGGCATTGGATCCGGTAAGATTTATCGGAAATCATTCAACAGGTAAAATGGGTATTTGCATAGCTGATGAACTTTTTTCACGAGGAGCAGATGTTACCTTAGTGCTAGGGCCATCTTCAATCAAACCGCGGTTTAATTACCCGGTGATCCACGTTATTTCCGCACGGGAAATGTATGAGGCTTGTTTGAAACATAATGAGGATCAACATATCATGGTGCTCAGTGCAGCAGTTGCTGATTATAAGCCTTCAACAATTTCACCTGAGAAAATAAAAAAGAACGAGGATACCTTAACTTTAGATCTTGTAAAAACAGATGATATCCTGAAAAAGCTTGGAGAAAACAAAAAGCCAGGGCAGACTATCATTGGTTTCGCATTGGAGACGAATTCAGAAAAAGAAAATGCTTTAAGAAAGTTAAAGTCCAAAAACGCAGATATTATTATTTTAAATTCACTAAAGGATCCGGCTGCAGGTTTCGGTTACGATACAAACAAAATTATTATTTTTGACAGGCTGGGGACTGAAACCCGGTTTGAAAATAAATCCAAGACTGAGGTAGCGAAAGACATTGTAAATAAAATCATAGAATTCCGTCATGCGTAATATCATATTTGTTTTGCTAACCTTTGCCTGCATTAATGCAGGGTCAGCACAGGAGTTGAGGGGTAGAGTATCGGTGGTGGCAAATCGTGTAGGCACCAACGTAGACCGCAAGGTTTTCAATACGTTACAGACGGCTTTGAATAACCTTGTTAACAATCGGAAATGGACAACCCAGGCTATAAAGCCTGAAGAAAGAATTGAATGCAGTTTCCTTTTAAATCTTGAACCAACTGATGATGTTAACGTATATCGTGCATCACTTACCGTACAGGCGGCAAGGCCAATTTTCAATTCATCATATGTATCACCCATTGTTAATTTTAAGGATGATGATGTTATATTCAAATACCTCGAATTTCAGCAACTTGATTTTAATGAAAATCGCGTAGCCGGTACCGATGCCCTCGCTTCAAATATTACTGCAATCATTGCATATTACGTTTACACGATTCTTGCCCTTGATTTTGATTCATTTTCGCCACGTGGAGGTGATGTATACTATCAAAAAGCTCAGAACATAATAAATAACGCGCCCGAAGGCAGGAATATTACCGGTTGGAAGCCGTTTGATGGTACGCGTAACCGTTATTGGCTTATCGAAAATCTGTTAAATACTAGGTATACCCTTATACATGATGCCTACTATGGTTATTACCGAAATGGTATGGATAAACTATATGAAGATGAGGCATCAGCCCGAGGCGAGATAATAAATATTCTTTCATTGTTGAATACTTTTAATTCAGAAAATCCAAATACGATGATCCTACAGTTTTTCTTCCAGGGAAAATCGCAGGAACTCATCAGGATACTTGCTAAAGCCCCACCACAAGATCGTTTGAAGGCATTGGAGTTTTTACAGAAACTTGATATCTCAAATGCAACCAGGTATAAAGAGGGCTTGAAATGATGTCTAGGGTTACACTTGCTATACTCTTAATAGCTATTTTTTCCTGCAAAAATAAAAAAGATATCCCATCTGATGTTTTGAAACCGGAGAAGATGCAGTTGGTATTGTGGGATATGATCCGTGCAGATCAACTAAGCCAGGAAATTTTGCTACATGACAGTTCTCGTAAAGTGCAACCTGAAAACCTTAAACTCTATAGCAAAGTTTTCCAGGCTCATAAAATATCTAACGAAAAATTTAAGACTAGTTTTGCTTTCTACCAGGATCGGCCTGATTTGTTACGGGTAATATTTGACAGTATTCATGTTAAACGAACGCGAGAATTAGAGGATAATGAAGCCAAATTAAAAGAGCTGCCGAAAGTAAAATATTGAAGAATCTAAAAACTCATTATGAATAAAGTATATGCGGATGCCCAAGCAGCAATTGCAGATATTCCGGATGGTGCAGTGTTGATGCTCGGCGGGTTTGGGTTATGTGGTATACCTGAAAATTGTATCACCGCTCTTGTTGAAAAAGGAATTAAAGAGCTTACCTGTATAAGTAATAATGCAGGAGTGGACGATTTCGGAATAGGCCTGATGTTGCAAATGAAGCAGGTAAAGAAAATGATATCCTCATATGTTGGGGAGAATGCAGAATTTGAAAGACAATTACTTAGCGGCGAACTGGACGTAGAACTGATACCACAAGGTACATTAGCAACAAGATGTATGGCTTCAGGATATGGTATGCCGGCCATTTTTACACCTGCAGGAGTGGGAACAGAAGTCGCAATAGGCAAAGAAACAAGATCATTTAACGGTAAGGAGTACCTGCTGGAGTATGCATTTGATGCTGACTATGCGATCGTAAAAGCATGGAAGGGTGACAGCCAGGGAAATTTAGTTTATAAGGAAACTGCAAGAAACTTCAACCCATTGATGGCAATGGCAGGAAGGATCACCATAGCCGAAGTTGAAGAACTTGTACCTGCAGGCGATCTGGATCCTAACCTGGTGCATACTCCGGGAATCTATGTGCACAGGATCTTCCAGGGAAAAAACTATGAAAAAAGAATTGAACAAAGAACTGTAAAAGCTAAATTATAGCAGATGTTAAGTAAGAACCAGATTGCTGAACGAATAGCCCAGGAGTTAAGGGATGGATACTATGTGAATCTTGGGATAGGAATACCAACATTGGTTGCCAATTATATCCCGGCAGGCATTGATGTAGTCTTACAATCTGAGAATGGACTTTTAGGTATGGGGCCATTCCCGGAAGAAGGGCAGGAAGACCCTGATCTGATTAATGCGGGCAAGCAAACGATTACTACCATACCGGGTTCTGCATTTTTTGATAGCGCCATGAGTTTTGGGATGATTAGGGCAGGCAAAGTTGATCTTACAGTTCTTGGTGCAATGGAAGTAAGCGATACGGGGGATATTGCCAACTGGAAAATTCCAGGTAAGATGGTGAAGGGTATGGGTGGAGCCATGGATCTGGTTGCGAGCGCAAAAAATATTATTGTTGCTATGATGCATACAAACCCCAAAGGTGAATCGAAGTTGTTGCCCTCATGTACATTACCTCTCACGGGAGTAGCAGTGGTAAAAAAGATTGTCACTGAATTGGCTATGCTTGAGGTTACTCTATCTGGTTTTCTATTGTTGGAACGAGCCCCTGGTGTAACCGTAGAGGAGATAAAATCAAAGACTGCAGGTCGTTTAAAAATTGAAGGCGAAATACCTGAGATGATTCTGAAAGGTGGTAGTTGATAGCTTAATCTATGAGAGAATTTTTCATGGCATAAAACACCAGCCCAACTGAATTTTTTACACCAAATCTTTCCATTAAACGGTCTTTAATTGCTTCTACTGTCCGGGCGCTGATATCCATTTTGCCTGCAATTTCCTGCGCCGTATATTCCATACAAACGAGATTAAGTACTTCTTTTTCTCTTTCGCTTAAAACTATCTCGCTGCTAAGGTTTGGATTGAATTTTTGTTTAGCATAATTCTTTTTGATCAATACTTTATTGACGAAGGTATTTAGATAGAAACCGGTACGCATGACGTCAGTTATAGCTTTTTTGATTTCCATAGGATCTGTGCTTTTTAGCAAATACCCATTTGCGCCGCTATCCATCAGGTGGCCAACAAATCGTTCGTCCTCGTACATAGTGAGGATTATGATTCGCATCGCAGGAAAGTGTTTATTGAGGTATTTTGTAGTCTCTATTCCATCTTTTACAGGCATTTTCAGATCCAGCAAAACTACTTCAGGCTCGCTTTCGGCAATTCCTTTGATAAGTTCTTCTCCATTATCAGCTTCCTGAACAAATTTAATATTGGTATACTGGCGCAGTGAGAGTATTACACCTTTCCTGAAAATTTTGTGATCATCCGCAATCGCAACTTTAATAACATTCATATCGTGGGCCTAGACTATGTGTATAGCTAAATGAAGTTAGCCCATATTCGTCAATTAAGCTGCAGCTTCTTTCGGGACTTCTATTGTGACTTTGAAATATGTTTGAGATGGGTCAATTTCGAAATTGATTCTGCCCTTCAGCACTTTGACCCGGCTTTGGATATTTTTAAGTCCAAGACCGGTGGATGTATTGTTTAGCCTTTCAAACTCAGGTTGGATAATGCCTTTCCCATCATGGTGGATCCGAAAAAAAACTTTGTTCCCATTAGAATTCTGAGTTAAATGAATGAAACCAGAGCCGCTGTGTTTTATAATGTTGGTTATCAGTTCCTGGATAATTCGAAAAACCAATAGCTCCTGTCCCAATTTCAATCTTTGGCGGTAATCG
>JBKJPO010000412.1:0-3495 GCA_046595095.1 Chitinophagaceae bacterium | reverse complement strand
GCCAGATACAGTAATTCTTCCTCTACTCAATGGCGTTAGTGCAAGTGATTCTATCAAAAAGATATTTCCTCAAAATGAAATTTGGCAGGGTTTCGCATACATTGTTGTACGGCTGGTATCGCCCGGAATTGTAAAAGAAACCGGCATGGTTCATTCGATTCATTTCGGCGCGAAGTATGGTACTGCTTCCAAACTAAAAATGATGGAGGAAATATTTGGCGAAGCTGGCATCGATACTTTTTTAAGCAAGGATATTTTAAAAGAGAAATGGGAAAAGTTTTTATTTATTTCATCGCTTGCTACAGCTACTTCTTACCTCGATCTCTCAATTGGTGAAATTCTGAGTGATGAAAAATCAAAGCAGCTATGGCTCGAATTGGTATATGAAGCACAAAAAGTAGCACTTGCAAAGAAAATTCCTTTATCGCATGATATCGTGGATAAATGTGAATCACGTGCAATGAAGCTTCCATTTGAAACCACATCATCTATGCACAATGATTTCAAAAATAATAAGCGTACTGAAATTGAAGCCCTCACTGCGTATGTAGTAAATGAAGGCAAAACGCTGGGCGTGCTTACGCCAACCTATGAAATGATGTTACATTTATTGCAGAAAAAACCTGCTTGATTTTTTTTTGAATCAAAAAATAATCTAATTCTTAACTCCCAGAAACCCGTATTTTTTCCCATACTCAAGCATTTGTGCAAAGAAGCTTGTTGGATATTCCACTTTAACATCATTGATTTTATCGCCATCCATAACCGCAACCAGTTTTGGCTGAATAAATCCGCGGTAAGGTTTGACATTCAATTTTACGAAACGGGAAAGTATTTCTTTATGTAATGTAGCATCTACTTTAACACCATAGTTTTCAACCAGGTTCTTGCCTGCATTAAAATCTCCTTCAGATTTGATCCGCTGGATCTCTTTTAATAATTGCCCAAACAATTGTCGCAATGAATCATAATTATTTATTCTCACATAAGTTTTGCCATCTTTTTTTACGAATTCTGTTACCTTATTTTTTTTGCCCATTTCAAATACCCATTTTGCATTCAACTGCCGGTTACGCATATGCGATTCTTCAAGTTGATCCCCGGGTTTTAACCTTGTTAACTGTGTCATCAATCCATTCATCATATAGCTATCAAACTCTGCCATACCTACTTCCACAGATGGTGAGACACCGATCTCCACAAGTTTATTATCCATAATGTAATAAAGTGCAACGAGGTCAGCACGCGCTTCTTCAAGAGTAGATGCATAATTTTTCAAAGTCTTATCAGTTGTACCAATTCCAGCATTTATCTGTCCTGAAGCATGACCAATACACTCATGCATATCTGTGTGGAGATCAGAAGCCAGGTTACCATATTTTTTTATCCTTTGAAAAACAGTATCATTCAAAGCAAATTCACCAAGTACACCGCTTTTTGCCCCAGCTACATTGTAAGAATAAATAATGTTGCTGAGCGAAACTGATTTGGAGCCGTGGTCTTTTCTTATCCAATCCGCATTTGGAAGATTAATGCCAATAGGCGTGGCCGGCGAAGCATCTCCACTTTCCGCAATTACGGTAATAGCTTTAGCAGTTATTCCTTTCACACTTTTCTTTTTATGCTCTGGCATCAACGGTGAATTATCTTCAAACCATTGGGCCTGGTCGGCAATAGCTTTGATGCGTTTTGTTGCTTCCATATCTTTCATGGAAACCACGCTTTCATAACTTCCTTTTTTGCCAATTGGATCCTGGTAAACTTCAATGAAACCATTAACTACATCCAATCGGCTGTTAATATCATTTACCCATGCAACACTATATTCATCAAACTTGGCCAGGTCACCGCTGCGATAATATTGCACAAGCAGGTCTAATGCCAATTTCTGTTGTGCATTTTCTGCAACCGTAGAGGCTTTTTCCAACCAGCCAATAATCTTTTCTATAGATGCTGAATACATGCCACCTGCCTTCCAGGTTTTTTCAATCAACTGGCCGGTAGCAGAATCCTTCATTATTTTTGTATTAAGCCCCCATGATGGTGCATGGCCCGTATCCGGAAATTTTGAATAAAAAGCTTCAACTTCTTTTTGAGTAACGCCTTCATAGAAATTAACCGATGAATTAGCCACATTATCAATATTTGGCCTGAGGTCAACTAGTTTTGATTCTAACTTCATATCGTAAATGATGGGCTTGATCCGGCTTAAGAATGTCTGCACAGATTCTCCGGCTTCTTTCGGAAGCATTGCTGTATCGCTGTTTGAGAAGATTGAGGAAAAATATTCAAATGAACAGGCCGGTACAAACTTTTCGTTGCTATAATGGTGATGGTAGCCATTGCTAAACCAAAATCTGCCACAATATTCCTCGAAACTTTTCCAGTCTGCACTAGTCTTGTCACCCTTATATGAACTATATCCGGCTTCAAGAGTTTTCCGCACCAGGATACCATATTTACTTTTCTGATCATAAATGATATCCCGCCCGCACATGGCTGCTTCATATAAATAATAAGCCAATTGCTTTTGGGAGAGACTGAGCTGGCTGAAACCGGGAACCTGGAACCTTAATACTTGCAGGTCAGCAAATGATTCAGCTTCTACTACAAAACTTGTATCATAGGTTGCCGCAGATGTATCAGTTTGTGCTACATTAGTGTTTGTTGGATTTTGCACAGTGTTGTTATCATTGCAAGAGTAAATGAGGCCGGTTATTGCAAATGATGCCAGGAAAAGTTTTATTTTTTGATTCATTTTGAAATATTAAGTTCATAAATGTATGGTATATGGAAGAGATGGTAAAAAGCGTTTCACTATTTTTAAAATAAAGTTTAAAAATCACAGTTATTGATAATGTGAACGGGAGGAGCAAAATTGAAACAGATTTAAAAAAAATTTGCTCCCTAAAAATGACCAATGAAGAAGAAATTATCTAAATCCAAAAAAATCAAATACGTGTTAGGGATCCTCTTATTTACGATACTGGTAATTTCAATTTATTTTGCCTGGGAGGCATTTCCAGGCATTAGCGGATATGGAGCGAAAAATTTATGCTCCTGTCTCTTTGTGGGCGAGAGGGATGAACAAACCGTGAGGAAGGAGGAACTTTCTGATGGCTTCATCAGGTTTGGAACTTTCACTGTCAACAGGGAAGATTCCTCTGTTACTGGAACGGTGCTTGGCCTTGCAAAACGAAAAGCAATCTATAGGCCCGGAGCAGGTTGTACTTTAATAAATGATATAACCGAAAAAGAACTGCGCAATCAAAATCTTGCGATACCTGCAACCAGGTCTACAGATTCCGCTTCTCTTCCATGGCTGGTTCACGCGTTTGCTGACACGAATAATCAGCGTATAGATATCGACAAAATCAACCTGGTTGTAAAAAAAATTTTCCAGGACACCGGGGCTAATAAAAAAATAAAGACAAGGGCTGTTATTATTATACATGATGGGAAAATTTTTTTTACAACCAGGTTGATTTTGTCGAT
>JBKJPO010000286.1:0-11372 GCA_046595095.1 Chitinophagaceae bacterium | reverse complement strand
CTGTAAATTCAAATAGTAAGGCCCTCACAAAAATCACTACTGATATGGTGATCTATGGAGCTATAACTGATCCTGCAAAAGTGACCGGAATTTTTAGGATTGGTTTTGGCAATATATTTAGCAAGAACTATGAATATTACCAGGCATTAACTTTGGGGGCAAATAATTATAACCGGGGATTTAGAAAAAACCGTTTTTCCGGGTCAAAACTATTTTATACCGGACTTGAGGGTCGGATAAAATTATTCAAATTGAAGTCGTATTTCCTTCCGGGAGATGTAGGCCTTATTGCGTATAATGATCTTGGCAGGGTATGGACAAATGAAAGGGATGATAAAACCTGGCATTATTCCTATGGAGGTGGTATTTACTTTACCCCATTTAATTTAGTTATAGTTGCCGCCACGATCGGGATTTCAAAGGAAGACCAGTTATTTAATTTTTCACTTGGCACAAAATTCAATTTAACGTTTTAAATTAATTATGGATTATCAAAATATTTATAAGAAAGTCGAAAAATATGTAACTGATATATTCGACCGTCATGCCACAAAGGATCATGCTTTTCACAACATTGACCATACCCGGAATGTAGTTGAAAGGGTGAATGAAATTGCCGGCCATTATAATGTTTCAGAACGTGACATGCTTACTTTATATGTTGCAGCATGGTTTCATGATACCGGTCATTTGTTTACAGAACCCAGGTTTCACGAAGCTAAAAGTGTTGAGATCATGAAAGACTTCATGATGCTGTACAACAATGACGGGGTGCTCATCGATGAGATATCAAAAACCATAATGGCAACCTGCAGCATCATCGAACCTGAAGGATTGTTGCAGCAGATCATTTGTGATGCAGATACCTATCACCTGGGAACCGATGAGTTTAAAGAAATAAACAAGAAAGTAAGAAAAGAAGAAAAAGCCAGGCTTGGCGGATTACCTGATGACTGGGAACAAAAGGTGATTTGTTTTCTTGAGAAGCAACAATTTTACACTTCATACGCTAAAGATTTACTTGGAGAAACTAAAAATAATAACATGGCCAAATACAAAAATAAACATGGCGGCGACAAAGCCAAAGACAAAGAGAAAGAGAAAGAAAGAGAAAATGAAAGTGAAGGTGAAGGTGAAAATGAAAGTGAGACAAATCCTACCTCTGACCTGGATGGCTCCGGACCTGAAATTACCGAAAAAAGCGGTTTGATGACGAAGGGCATACAGACCATGCTCAGGCTTACATCTGATAATCATATCCAACTCAGCGGCATGGCTGATGGTAAGGCAAATATCCTGATTTCTGTAAACGCGATTATAATCTCGGTTATACTTTCTGTGTTGCTGCGAAGACTCGAAACAGATACACATCTTACAATACCAACATGTATCTTCCTACTCTTCTCACTCACCACAATTGTAATCTCAATACTTGCAACGAGGCCTAAACTTACCAGTGGAAATTTCAATGAAGAAGATGTAAAAGCAAAAAAGACAAACCTGCTTTTCTTCGGAAATTTTCATAAAGCGACACTCGAGCATTATGAAAATGCGATGAGACACATGATGCGTGACCCTGATTACCTGTATGGCTCGTTAATAAAAGATATCTATTATCTCGGTGTAGTACTTGGCCGGAAATATAAAATGATTCGCATGGCCTATAATATTTTTATGGTCGGAATAATAGTATCAGTACTGGCATTTACGATAGCGGTTATGATCAATCAGCGCAATTCAATTACTCAAGGCAATCCCGAGGTTTTACCATTTTAAAAAAATGAACATTGATGTTTTATAACAGGGATCTAAGCTGGCTGGGTTTTAATTTCCGGGTATTGCAGGAAGCTACTGATAAGGATGTACCTCTTTATGAACGAATGAAATTCCTGTCAATCTTTTCATCAAACCTCGATGAATTTTTCCGGGTTCGTTATCCTTCAGTGATTGCATTTTCAAAGCTCGATAGAAAGACGAGGCTTTTGGCTAATCCGGGTTCTGATGATGATTTTCCAGAAAAAATACAAACCGAAATCAATAGGCAGCTCGAGATTTTCGGTTCAATTCTTACAAAAGAAATTATTCCTGACCTTACTGCAAATGGTATTCACTTTTATTACAACGGACCCATGAGAACCGAACATTTCCTGGAAGTAAAAGAGATATTCCTCTCCCAGGTGCTTTCATTTATCCAGCCTCTTTTCCTGGAAAAAAATATGAGCACTAATTTTCTCCCTGAGAATAATCAACTATACCTGGTCGTTAGTTTAAAAGATCCAGACCGCGAAATGCTTCGCCATGCTGTAGTAAATATCCCCAGCAGCCAACTGAAAAGATTTTTTGCGTTGAGCCCACAGGATGGCTTTGACTTCGTTATTTTCATCGATGATATTGTACGGGAAAATATTAAACTCATCTTCCCGGGATTTGAGCTTGTAAGCATTTACAGTATTAAATTCAACCGCGATGCGGAACTGAATCTTGACGACGAATACACCGGTAATATGCTCAATAAAATTGAGAAAAAATTAAAGAAAAGGGATCTTGGGGCACCGTCGCGTTTTCTTTACGAAACCGGGATGCCGCGCAACCTCCAGATGTTTCTAGCAGGTGCTTTCGATGTGAAATTTGAAGATATGTTTGCCGGTGGGCGTTACCATCACCTAAGTGACTTGTTTAAGTTTCCTGGTTTTGGCAAGCCATTGGCCTACGAAAAGATGAAGCCACTACCCCTTCCCGTTATAACAGATTCGGGAGATATTTTCAATGTGCTGAACAAACAGGACCTGTTGCTTCACCTCCCCTACCATACTTACAATCCTGTGCTATCTTTTTTTAACCAGGCAGCCGTAGATGCCCAGGTTACTGATATTTTTATCACTTTATACAGGGTGGCGGCAGATTCGCATATTGTAAATGCATTAATCAGTGCTGCAAAGAACGGCAAGAATGTTACCGCATTTATCGAACTCAAAGCCAGGTTTGATGAAGCAAATAATATTCGCTGGAGCCGCAAAATGAAAGATGCTGGCATCAAACTTATCTATAGCATCCCAAATATAAAAGTGCATTCAAAAATCGCATTGATCAGGAAAAAATCCCATAATGAAACACTTACATATGCCATTCTGAGTACTGGCAATTTTAATGAAGTGACCGCCCAATTCTATACAGACCATGTTTTAATGACTACTGATCCCTTCATCATTAATGAATTGTTGCAACTCTTTAGGTTCCTGCAAAAGAAGAACAGGATCGAAGTAAAAAATAAGATGAAATTCGAAAAACTGTTAGTTTCACAATTTAACCTCAACGCGCGACTCGAAGAATATATTGATGCCGAGATCCTCAAAGCGTCAGCTGGGGAAGATGCATTGATTAGGATAAAAATCAACAACCTGGAAGAGCCATATTTTATTTCCCTATTGTATAAAGCGAGCCAGGCAGGCGTTAAAATCGAGATCATTGCAAGAAGTGTATGTTGTCTTATGCCTGGCTTACCGGGTTTAAGTGAAAACATAACTGTAAAAAGACTTGTTGACCGATACCTCGAACATACCCGCCTCTTAATCTTCGGGTTCGGCAATAATCCTGAGGTTATCATGGGATCGGCAGATATGATGACAAGAAATCTATATCACCGCGTTGAGGTTTGTGTTGCAATAAAAAATCTGAGTATTAAAAAAGAACTTGTAGATTATTTTGAAATACAATGGAAAGATACCGATAAGGCAGTACAGCTTTTACCTAACCTTGACCAGAAAAAACTGCCTGAAGAAGATGGCAAACCATTTAATGCCCAAACTGCCATCTACCAATACCTGCAAATTAAAACATGAAATTTTTCAAATCATATCGTCGCCTAACTTTTACCCAAAAATACCGGATCAAACAGGTAATCACTGTTGCAATATTCTGGACAATCGTAGATTTGTTAACCGTTATCCTGAGGACGGAACAACGCTTATATGGTGAGCTTAATTCTATCCGGCTTCGGGAAACTCTTGTATTTACCATGAGCCTGGTAATGGGTTACTTACTCGTAGTAAAACTTAAAAGGGCTTTTCGTAAAATCCCTTTGCTTTTCAATTTTCTTTTACGAAGCGCTGTATTGATCTTAGCAGCGTTTCTAATGAATTTCATAATCCATTTTGCGCATTCGATCATTATACGTGGACATGAAATTGAGAGAGCTTGGGAGCTTTATCAAATGGATACTTTTCAATCCTGGCTCTGGATAAATAAAATCATATATTGGCTCGGTCTTTTCCTACTCACACAACTAATCATCGAGGTTAATGAAAAATATTCACCCGGAGTGTTCATGGATATCATGCTTGGCAAATACGTTCAACCGAAAATTCAGAAGCGTATCGTGATGTTTATGGATCTTAAGGATTCAACGCCCATTGCAGAAAAACTTGGACACCAGCTCTATTTTAAATTCATTCGGGATTTTATATTTCACGTTTCAAATGCGCTTATTGAGCATGGGGGTAGTATTTATCAATATGTTGGCGACGAAATAGTAGTATCATGGCTTCATGAAAAGGATAATACAAAGAAATGTTTATCAGCAGTGATCTCGGCCCGAAGACAAATTCAGAAAGCGGGTGAGCATTTCCGGCGTCATTATGATATGATGCCTGAATTCAGGGTTGGTATTCACCTGGGGGACGTAACAGTTGGAGAGATTGGCGTTGTAAAAAAAGATCTGGCCATGAGCGGAGATACGATGAATACCACAGCAAGGATCCGTAGTGCCTGCAATGAATTGAATCAGAAATTCATCATTTCAAAAGATTTTAATGATAATTCCGATTTGAAAGATTGGCAAAGTGAGAGTCTTGGCATCATTGACCTGAAGGGAAAGAGTGCAGGTGTTGAATTGTTTTCATTAAAAATTTAAGTTGAATTTTAATACTACTGAAGAATATTTCTTTTGATCAGGCAAGGAGGATTAGGGTGTAGAAATAATTACCCGTAATCATAAATTGAATGACTGGCCGCTCAAAGAAGCGAATTCAAATTAGCGCTGCTGCCAACATCCGACATGATCTGTATAAGATTAAAGGTAATTTCTTCAATTATTTCATATTTGTGTGGACAAAGCGCTGTTTAACAACCTTCTGGTTTATTATTTGATTTAGAAGGGTGGTACCATTAATCTCTTCTGCCCTGTATGACCAATAAGACTCCAACTTTAAAAAAGAAAAGATCGGTATTAGCTAGGATTGGAAGGGTCATTTCAATTTTCATCGTTTCTTTTATTCTTTTACTGATTATCCTGGTCTTGCTTATTCAAACAGGGCCAGTACAAAATCTTGCGAAAGGCAAAGTCGAAAAATATCTTGGCAAGAAGTTGAAGACGAATGTGCAGATCGGTTGGCTAAGGGTTGACTTTCCTAACACACTTGTCCTTAAAAACCTGTATATCGAAGATCAAACTAAGGATACTCTTCTTTCCGGCGGAGAAATGAAAGTAGATCTTGATATGATTCGATTGTTCAAAAATGAGATACAAATCAAGGAAATCACGCTGACCAATGTAACAGCAAAGGTTAAACGAATACTGCCAGACACAGTTTTCAATTTTCAATTCATTGTTGATGCCTTTGTTAGAGAGGATAAAAAGGATTCGCCGACGCAAGACACAACCACACTCAAAATGGATGTGCAGAGCCTGGTACTCGATAAAATCAGGATTGTATATAAAGATGTGCTTACAGGAAATGACCTGGATATGTACCTGGGTCATCTCGACACAAAGATCAATAAGTTCGATCCGGTGCATTTCCTGTTCGAATTTCCAAGGCTCAACATCGATGGGCTCACGGGGTACTTTTATCAGAACGAACCACTCCAGGCAAAACTTGATTCTGCAGTGGCCAAAGCCATTGCTGCACCGGGTCCCGCACTCCAGCTAGTGAATAAAGAAATATTCATAAAAAATGTAGATTTCGTATACCGATCAGTACCGGCAAAACTTACTACAGCCTTCAGGATCAAAAATCTTGAAGCACATCCTAAAAAGATGGATATGTATAATGGTGTTTATGAATTCAGCAATTTCATACTTGAAAATTCAGATATCGCCGTTCAAATGGCTTCAGAACGAAATCCTGTTAAACCACTATCCGAGCCCATTCCATTTATTCTAAGGTCTGATGAAGTAAAGATCACGGAAAGTAATTTTAAGTTAGATGATGCATCAATGCCGGTTCTCACTCACGGTATCGATTATGGGCACATGGGAATTGAAGACATTACACTCACGGCTTCTGCATTTACGTATAGAATTGATACAATACTTGCAAGCATCAAGACGGCCAGGCTCAGGGAAAAAACCGGGTTCGTGCTTGATGAATTGAATGCCAATTTTATGTTTACCGACAAGCAAACCGTATTACAGGATTTTTATATCAAAACTCCCGGAAGTGTAATCAGGAGAAATGCCATTGTTTCTTATCCATCAGTTGCCAGGATAAAAGATAACGTGGGCGCACTCGGCCTCGATCTTGATATTGTAAGTAGTGTAGTAAAAGTTAAGGACCTGCTTAGTTTTGCACCGCTGCTTCGCTTACAACCTGCTTTTTCGAATCCCAATGAAACAATAATGCTCAATGGAAGAGTTCGTGGAAGATTGGATGCGCTGAGGCTGGATAATGTTCAATTCCGTGGATTAAAGAATACCAATGTATTCGTTTCCGGAATTCTTACGGGCTTGCCTGATCCAAAAAGATTCGCTGCGGATCTCAACATAAGAAACCTTACTACAACCCGTAATGATATAACTGCGCTTATCCCTAAGGGTATGCTTCCTCCAAATGTAAGTATCCCTCAATCTGTCTCAGCTTCAGGAAGAATAAAAGGCAACATGAACGGCATGCTCACAGATCTGCGGATCAACTCGAGCGATGGAAATGTAAAATTGAAGGGCAGCATAACAAATCTCGCAGATCCCCGCAAGGTTAAATACAATATGGCAGTAGCCACAGCCGGGCTTAACCTTGCGACAATATTGAAAAATCCGCAAATGCCCGGACCCCTATCGGCTACTTTCACAGCAAAAGGAACCGGCTTTGATCCCGCAACTGCAAATGCAAATTTTTCCGGGATGATAAATAGTGTGGTGTTCCGGAATTATGCTTACCGAAATGTACCTATAGTGGCTTCAATACGCAACAAACAGTTTAGTGCCAAGGCTTCAATACACGATCCAAATATTGACATGGTTCTTGAAGCCAGCGGCGCCATGGATGGGGAATATCCTTCATTAAATATCTTTGCCGAAGTTGACAGCATTAAAACACAGCCGCTACGCCTTACACCAGACATAATAGTTTTCAGGGGACAGGTTCGTGCCAATTTCCCCAGTACTAACCCTGACAAGCTTGTGGGAAATTTTATGTTGACTAATTCGGTTGTGGTTGCCAACGGGCAACGTGTGATACTCGATACCGTAAATCTTGTTGCAGCTAATACAGATTCAGGACAAATGATCCGTATAGAAAGCGATTTTATCACCGCCCGAATTACCGGCAATTACCGGCTTACTCAGTTGGCAGATGTTTTCATGCAATCCATAAATCCATATTTTTCTGTTGCAAAATATGCTACACAAAAAATTGATCCATATAGTTTCAGCATCACAGCAAACATTATTGATCATCCGGGATTGCGTGCCCTCATTCCTGGTCTCACTCAATTTGAGCCAGTTGTGATCTCTGCCAATTTTTCTTCTACACAAGGTATGAATGGTATCGTAGATGCACCACTGATCGTAATGAATGGTAACAGGATAGAGCAGCTGAAAATGAATGCCATAACCGTAAATAATACTATCGAACTTAATACTTCTGTTACCAAACTAAAAACTGCGGGGCTAAATATTTATGCAACAACTGTAGCCGCGAAGATTGCGAATAACAATATAAACTTTGATTTGAATATTAAAGACAGGCTCTCAAACAACAGGTATACAATAACGGGTTTGTTAACTCAACCCGTTAACCAGCAATACAGCCTCAGCATTTTGCCTTCAAACTTAATGTTGAATTATCAGCCATGGAGCATCAACAATGGTAACCGCATAGATATACGCGATGGTGGAGTGATTGCCAACCAGTTTGTTCTAAACCATGGTTCAGAACAGCTGAGTATCAACAGTACCCAACCGGTTATTAATAGTCCGTTAAGTATTGATTTCAATAATTTCAAGATCTCAACCATTACGGGGTTTATACAATCCGATTCGATACTGGTGAATGGAAATATAAATGGTAATGTACTTATAAAAAATATCCAGACCCAGCCATCATTTACAAGCGGCCTTACTATTAATGACCTCAGTTTCAACAAGGATACTCTCGGAGATGTAAAAGCAAATGTGAGCAATATTTCGCCAAATATTTTTGCTACTGATATCACTCTAACGGGCAGGGGTAATGATTTATCAATCAAAGGAACATATTATCTCAAACCTGCTAATCAGAGTAGCGTTGACATAGATATAAACATCAATGCATTACAGCTTCATACCATCGAAGGCCTCACGATGAATAGCATTACAGAAGCTACAGGAGCATTAAATGGAAAAATAGCCATTAAGGGTACCGCTACTAATCCTGACATAGATGGAAATCTTGGTTTCAGTAATACTTCTTTCAATATTTCGATGCTCAATACAAGATTTAAAATTGATGACGAAAGAATAACAGTTGACAATAGTGGAATAGGTTTCGATTCATTCACTATCAGGGATACTTTGAATAGCACAGCAGTATTAAATGGGAAAGCATATACAACTGATTTCCTCAATTACCAGTTTGACCTCAACCTCACGTCGGATAATTTTAAAGCTTTGAGTTCAACCAAAAAGCAGAACAGTCTTTATTATGGAGATCTTTTTATTACAACCGATCTCTCAATACTCGGCACAAATGAAGAACCACAGGTAGATGGATCGATAAAAGTAAACAAAGGCACAAAACTTTCAGTAGTATTGCCGCAAGCAGAACCCGGGCTGATAGAACGCGAAGGTGTAGTTCAATTTGTAGATTATAGTGCCATGGGCAATGATTCAATTTTTCTGCTGGCTTATGATTCACTGAATACTTCGCCATTAATTGGCTTTGATATTTCCACAAATATTGAAATCGATAAAGAAGCGGAGTTCAACCTGATCCTCGATGAAGGGAATGGGGATTTTCTTAATGTAAAGGGAGAAGCCAATTTAACGGCGGGTATTGATCCGAGTGGCAAAATCACAATGACCGGTAGCTATGAACTTGTACAGGGATCTTATGAACTTTCATTCAATTTCCTCAGGCGGAAATTCGATATTGAGAAAGGAAGCAGAATCGTTTGGAGAGGGGAACCCACAAACGCTGAATTGGATGTGAGAGCAATCTATGAAGTGAACATTGCACCCCTGGACCTTGTATCTAATCAGCTTGAAGGTGCGGAAGGTGCAGCTTTAAATATTTACAGGCAAAAGCTACCCTTCCAGGTGATACTTAATCTTCGGGGCGATTTGATGAAACCCGAGATCACCTTTGACATCCAGTTAAAAGAAGGAAATTATGGCGTTGCAAAAGACATTGTTGCAAATGTTGAAACAAAGCTTGCACAAATAAAAAATGAGCCGGCTGAATTGAATAAACAAGCTTTTGCCATACTCCTGTTAAATCGTTTTGTAAGTGAAAATCCTTTCGACAATAGTGGTGGAGGCCTTGATGCAGCTACATTCGCCAGGCAGAGTGCGAGTAAACTGCTGACAGAACAACTCAATCGCCTTGCCGCCGGACTCCTGGAAGATGTTGATATTAACTTTGACCTGGCCTCTTCTGAAGATTTTACAACAGGTGAAAGAAGGCAACGGACCGATTTTAATGTGGCGCTAAGCAAACAATTGCTAAATGATCGTTTAAAGGTAACCGTTGGCAGTAACTTTGAACTTGAAGGCCCGCGAAAATCAAATTCCCAGGGCAGCAATTTCGCAGGAAACCTGGCGCTCGATTATTCACTTACACAGGACAGTAGGTACCTGTTAAGATTTTACCGGAAAAATGAATACCAGGGAATTTTAGAAGGATATGTTGTGGAGACTGGCATCAATTTCATAATGACCCTTGATTATAATCGCTTCAGGGAAATATTTAAAAGCATTATTAAGGGACGTGAAGAACGGAAGCGAAAAAAGGCTGCTAAAAAAGACGCTAAAGCTGAGCCAAAGATTGAAACAAATGAGCAACTCATCCAACCTCAAGCAAAAGATTCGGTAAATGGAAATTAACATCCACCAGGGAGAAGCATTAAGAAATATTATTGTCATTATGGTGATGATGGCAATAGCTTCCTGCAGTGCTACAAAAAATATACCTCCCGGAGATGCTCTTTATACAGGTGCCACGGTGAAAATTGAAGACAATAAAGTTAGTCGTAGTGAGATAAAGATTTTAGAGAGTGATCTGAAATCAATTACGAGACCTAAACCTAATTCGAAGTTGTTTGGAATACCTTTCAAATTATTAATTTACAATTTTGGCAGTGATTCCTCCAAAATCGGGAGGCTGATCAGAAGGTTTGGCCAACCGCCTGTACTGCTGAGTTCTGTTAACCTGGAAAAGAACGCACAGCTATTAACTAATAACCTTGAAAACAAAGGCTTTTTTAAAGCTGTTACTAAACCTGATACGACGCTGAGGGGCAAAAAAGCTTCCGCTTCATATAAGATTGAAACCAATGATCAGTACAAGATAAAGGATGTTGTATTTGTAAAAGATTCCACGAATTTGCTTCAGAATGCAATTGGGGCTACCGAATCTAAAACATTGCTGACACCCGGGCAACCATTCAACCTGGACCTGATAAAAGCAGAACGCTTACGTATAGACGCTGTGTTGAAAGAACAGGGATTTTATTATTTCAATCCCGACAACTTGATCATTAATGTTGACAGTACCATAGGTGAAAATAAAGTAAACCTCTATCTTTCGGTAAAGCCTTCCACATCGCCTGAGGCAAGGCAACCCTATTCCATTAACAAAATATATGTTTACGCTAATTACAGGCTTACTACCGCTGCAACGGATACCACGAGAAATGCAGCTGTTTTTTATAAGGGGTTTTATGTAATTGACCGGAGAAAGATGTTTGAACCCCGGCTATTTGAACAGACAATGCAGTTTAAACCCGCAGAATTATACAATCGAAAAGACCATAACCTGGCACTTAACCGGCTTATCAGTCTTGGGGTTTTTAAATTTGTAAAGAACCGATTTGAACCGGTAAAGGACAGCAATAAATTAAATGCGTATTACTACCTCACGCCACTCCCGAAAAAGAGTATCCGGTTTGAGGCAGGAGGA
>JBKJPO010000276.1:0-4842 GCA_046595095.1 Chitinophagaceae bacterium | reverse complement strand
GAAGGTTTACCCGAAGATACTATTCACTTCAAATTCAATGGTACTGCGGGGCAAAGCTTTGGTGCCTTTAATACCAAAGGTGTAACACTTGAGTTAGAAGGCGATGCCAACGACTATTTTGGAAAAGGTTTAAGTGGTGCTAAATTGATTGTTTACCCTTCAAAAAAAGCAACGTTTATACCAGAAGATAATATCATTATTGGTAATGTTGCTATGTACGGTGCTACTGATGGTGAGGTATTTATTCGTGGTAAAGCTGGTGAGCGTTTTGCAGTGCGTAACTCGGGTGCAAATGTAGTGGTGGAAGGTGTTGGCGATCACGGGTGCGAATACATGACGGGTGGTAATGTGATCATACTGGGTGAAACAGGAAGAAATTTTGCAGCCGGCATGAGCGGCGGACTCTCATTTATTTATGATGTTCAACGCAGCTTTGAAAAGTTATGCAACAGGGATATGGTTGAACTGGATCCGCTGGAAAATGATGATGAAAGATTTTTACATGAAATGATATCCAAACATTACCAGTATACGCACAGCACGGTAGCTAAATTTGTATTGAATGATTTTGAGAACCAGCTTAAGAATTTTATTAAAGTGTTCCCGCGGGATTATAAAAGAGTGATGAATATGAAAACTTCTGCTTTCATCACAAATAAAATCAAACATTAAAAATTTCAACATTTAATAACCGGCGTGGCAATGGGAAAATCAACAGGATTTTTAGAATTTACAAGGGAGCTTCCTGCCAGGCGTGCGCCGCAGGAAAGGGTAAATGATTATAAAGAATTTGTTGAAAAATACCCGGATGAAAAACTGAATCAGCAATCGGCCCGCTGTATGGATTGCGGAATACCCTTTTGTCACCACGGCTGTCCGCTGGGAAATATTATACCTGAGTTCAATGATGCTGTATATCATAAAAAATGGAAGGAGGCGTATGATATACTTTCTTCAACCAATAATTTTCCTGAATTTACCGGAAGGATCTGCCCTGCGCCATGTGAAAGTTCGTGTGTATTGGGTATTAATGCTCCTGCAGTTACCATTGAAGAAATTGAAAAGCATATTATAGAGATTGCTTTTGATAAGGGTTATGTTCAACCTAAGATCCCACAGATCCGCACGGGAAAAAAAATTGCCGTTATCGGCTCCGGGGCCGCAGGCATGGCTGCTGCAGCCCAGTTGAATTCTGCTGGGCATAGTGTTATTGTATTTGAAAGAGATGATGCGCCAGGGGGCTTGTTGCGGTATGGTATTCCTGATTTCAAACTGGAGAAATGGGTTATAGACAGGAGAATAAAATTAATGGAGGAAGAAGGCATTGTTTTTAAATGCAATGCAAATGTTGGGGTGGATGTAAATATCAATGACCTGCTGCGTGAATACCATGCAATAGTACTTGCGGGCGGGAGCACGATCCCCCGCGATCTTAATATCCCGGGCAGAGCTTCAGGAGATGTTCATTTCGCTATGGATTTTCTTAACCAGCAAAATAAAAGATTAAGTAATACAAATTTTGAAGATGCCCAAATATTTGCAGAGGGTAAGCATGTTGTTGTAATTGGCGGCGGGGATACCGGAAGTGATTGCGTAGGAACTGCAAACAGGCAGGGAGCAATTTTTGTAACGCAGTTTGAATTGCTCCCCATGCCCCCGGGTGATCGTACTGAACTTATGCCCTGGCCTACCTACCCGATGCTCATGAGAACAACCAGCTCACATGAAGAAGGTGTAAGTCGTCAATGGGCAATTGCCACAAAAGAATTTATGCACGATACTAACGGTAACCTTTGTTCTATAAAAATTGTAGATCTTGACTGGAAAAGTACTAACGGCAACGAGGCAAAGTTTAGTGAGATCCCGGGAACTGAACGTGAAATTCCTTGCCAATTGGTTTTATTAGCAATGGGTTTCCTGCATCCCCAACACGATGGTCTGCTCGCAGAACTTGATGTAGAGTTGGATGGAAGAGGAAATGTAAAAGCCCCCGAAAAAACATATCAAACCAATATAGCAAAAGTCTTCACTGCAGGTGATATGAGACGGGGTCAATCCCTTGTTGTTTGGGCCATAAGCGAAGGAAGAGAATGTGCACGTAAAGTTGATGAGTTTCTTTCGGGGGATTCCATTCTTGAAGAAAAGGATAATAATTTGCTTGCGTTTCAGATATGAGCTGTTATGATTTCTTTCTCCGGTCAATGCTGATTTAAACTACTTTTTTCCAAAGCAGATTTAATCTGCAAATTCAATAAATTGAATATAAATCAATACAGCAAGCATTTCAGCAAACATTTTGTACACATTATTATTAATTATATATATATTATTTGATTGATTATTTCATTTTTTTAGTATTTTCAAGTGAAATAATTGATATTATAATAATTAGTAATTTAAAAATTGAACTATGCGGAAACTCTCTCTAAAGCAAATGCTTCCCTTTCTAATTCTTTGCCTGATTGCATTATCAGCAGTGTTTATTTCCACCAAAACTGTATTCAGTGATGAAGCTAAAGTGTACAATCCGGCTGATATCGCCTGGGTACTCGTAGCAACAGCCTTCGTATTCCTGATGACTCCCGGTCTTGCATTCTTTTACGGCGGCATGGTGCACCGTAAGAATGTAATTTCTACAATGATAAAAAGCGTGGTGGCAGCTGGTGTAGTTAGTATCCTTTGGATCGTAGTCGGATTTAGCCTTTGCTTCGGTGAATCCATAGGCGGTTTTATTGGCAATCCAACAACCTTTATGTTTTTCAAAGGAGTGGATTCAGGGGCACCATGGAGCCTTGCCCCTACAATTCCATTATCACTGTTTGCACTGTTTCAACTAATGTTCGCCATAATTACTCCAGGCCTCGTAGTGGGTGCGGTTGCAGAAAGAATTCGTTTTACCTCCTATATTTTATTCATTGGTTTATTCAGTTTGCTGGTATATGCGCCTATCGCACACTGGACCTGGCATCCCGAAGGATTTCTTTTCAAAATGGGCGCGCTTGATTTCGCCGGTGGAACTGTAGTTCATATTTCTGCCGGTTGTGCTGCGCTCGCTGGTGCATTGGTTTTAAAACGGCGCCAGGTACACCTTGCAAAAAAGGAAATTCCACCTGCAAATATTCCATACGTTTTGATCGGTACCGGATTACTTTGGTTTGGCTGGTTTGGCTTTAATGCCGGCTCAGCACTCGGAGCAAATGCACTTGCTGTTTCTGCATTTGCAACCACAAACACAGCAGCAGCAGCAGCTGGACTGGCCTGGATGTTCTTTGATGCTGCTAAAGGCAAAAAACCCTCGGTACTCGGCTTTTGTATAGGTGCAGTTGTGGGATTGGTTGCCATTACCCCGGGAGCAGGATTTGTCGCTATTCCGCAGAGTATTTTCATCGGAGTTTTTGCCGCCATCGTATCCAATATTGCCGTTCATTACAAACAAAAATCAAGGCTTGATGATACACTGGATGTATTTCCTTGTCACGGTATTGGCGGAATAGCAGGCATGTTGATGACTGGAATTTTTGCAACCCAAACGGTTAACAGCGTTGGAGCTAATGGTTTGTTTTATGGAAATCCAACTTTCTTTTTCACACAGCTAAAAGCCGTGGGAATTGTTGTGGCATACAGTTTTACAGTTTCACTTTTGATCTTTAAACTCATCAACCTTGTTAGTCCGATGCGTGTTAGTTCAGAAGATGAATTGCTTGGTCTAGATGCCACACAGCATAATGAAAAGTATTCACAAGGCACGCTGCTCGTACAAGCTAAAGGTCAACTGGAAGAACATATGGTTGATTAACTAATACTAAACATCTTTCAATAAATTAAAAAAGGTACAGCTTAATAAAGAACTTCTCGTAAAAGTTCCTCGGCTGTACCAATCATTACTAAAATACACTACAATGTTAAGAAAATTTATTTTTTCAGCAATCCTTATTGCCTCATCATGCACAATAAATGCACAGGACTCAACCGAAACCAAATCGAAACCAGTGATCACCATCTCTGCAGATGTTTATTACCGTTTCAACTTTGATAATCCTAAGCCTGATGCCGGGACCTTCAATAACTTTACAAGTTTTACAAACTCTCAAAATTCTTTTGAATTGGGAATGGCCTCAGTAAAACTTGAACATATAATTGGCAAAATAGGAATGGTGGCAGATCTTGGCTTCGGAAAAAGGGCAGAAGAATTTAGCTACAATGACCAGAATACCCTTCTTGCATTGAAACAATTGTACCTGACATATGCACCATCTGCAAAGATTAAGTTCACCGCAGGAAGTTGGGCTACACATATTGGTTATGAACTCGTAGATGCTTTTGCCAATCGTAACTATAGCATGAGCTACATGTTTTCCAAAGGTCCATTTTTTCACACTGGATTGAAAGCCGATTTCACTTTGGGTAAAAATGGTTTCATGATTGGAGTAACAAATCCGGGTGATTTGAAATCCGCTGATTTCTCAAATAAGTTTGTCTTAGCACAATACAGCATTGCTACAAAAAATGATTACACAAAAGTTTACCTAAACTTCCAGGCTGGCAAACCTGATTCTGTACATAAAATAAAGCAGACTGATATTGTAATAACAAATAAGCTCAATGATAAATTTAGCCTTGGATTTAATGCAACTGTTGCCTCCACCCAGCTTCGGGTAAATAATAAATTTGAAAAAGCAAAATCATGGTGGGGATCTGCACTGTATATTAATGCTGATCCCTCTGCATTATTCGGGTTATCGCTGCGTGCAGAGTATTTCAATGATGAAAAATTATTGACCGATGTGTTTGCAATTTTACCCGCAGGTGGAAATGTATTTGGTACTACCCTATCTGCAAATT
>JBKJPO010000070.1:0-3440 GCA_046595095.1 Chitinophagaceae bacterium | reverse complement strand
ATCACGGTTCAAAACTAATCTTACGCGAATAATAGGATTGACTTGATTTTGAAGATCAGGGAATTATTTTAGAAATCACAGTTCAAAACTAATCTTTCCAAACACTCACTCCCTCACTACAATTCGCGCAAATATCAATATTCTTCCGGCTCGTCATCAACTCCCGCCGGAACTGCTTATAATTATCATTATTCCAGATCTCTTTGAATGATTGGTTCTTTAAATTGCCGAGTCGATGCATTGCATCTTTATCAAAGCAACATGGGACCACTAAGCCATCCCAGGTGATTACATTTGCATGCCATAACTTCCAGCAACTGTTTAGCAATTTATTCTTTGCCTTGAAACTGCCATCAGGATTTTTTTTATACCTGCTGAATTTTTCATTTACCGGGATGAGGTTGTTGGGATCATTTTCATAATCATACACCTGTGCAGTTTTATAGCGAACTTCGTCTACGCCTACTTCTTTTGCAAGTTGTTTTATTTCTTCAACCTGGTGTTCATTGGGTTTTACCACGAGAAACTGAAAAAATACAAATGGTGTCTTGCTCTTTAATTTCTTTTTCCATTTTACAATATTCTTCGCTCCTTCAATAACTTTATTGAGATTACCTCCTACCCGGTATTGCCGGTAAACATCCTGGGTAGTTCCATCTATTGAAATGATCAGCCGATCGAGTCCGCTCTCGACTGTACGTTTTGCAACTTCATCCGTTAGGTAATGCGCATTGGTAGAAGTAGCAGTATAGATTTTTTTATCGGAAGCATATTTTACCATTTCCAAAAAATCCCGGTTAAGGAAGGGTTCGCCCTGGAAATAAAAAATCAGGTACAAGAGGTCCTTATGAATGTCATCGATTGTTTCTTTGAAAAAATTCTTTTCGAGCATGCCTGTTGGACGGGTAAATGCCCTCAAACCACTAGGGCACTCCGGGCATCTTAAATTACATGATGTAGTTGGCTCAAAAGAAACCGAGATCGGGTATCCCCATTGAACCGGTTTTGAAAGGAGTTTGCTGGTATAAAAACTGGTATAAACTTTTGTTGCGTTCCATGCTTTACGTAGCGTGAACTTGGAGAGGAAGTTTAGAGAGTCGTTTTTATTGATGGCCGGCATGGGTGTAAAGGTAAGGAATAGCTTACGGCTTCAAGACAACTCACTCCTCCATTTCCGCACCTCACTCCTTTTTCCTGGCCCGGCCAAGTCATCCCTCGTAACATTGTATCTCAAAAATCATCAATTAATTTTCCAACAACACAATTAAAACTATTATCATGAAATATCTTAAAATTATCACCTTTGCTATTCTAATCATCACTTTTTCCCATACCCAGGCTCAAACAGAAAGCCCAAAAGGTTTCAAAAAAGGAACCATCATGCTTTCCGATGGCAGCCAGCTTTCAGGAAATATCAAGGACAACATCCGGAGTAACGCTTCATTAGCATTTACAACCGAAGAAGGAAAGAAAAAAAATTATTCAGGTTCCGAGCTCATCTCAGCAGAGATAGAAGGAACAAAATACCTTTGTATCCGCGGGGATTTTTTCCACATCATCAGCAACGGGGAGCTGAGTTTTTTACAAAAATCCAGTGATGCATCCGGCAAACCATCGTACAACGGAAACGAAGCCGTTTTTTCCAATGGTACTGAAGGCAAGCCCGGTGATTATTTTATTTATGCCGGCAGGAATAAGCAGTTGAAACTGGTTTCAAAGAAAAATTTTGATGAAGTGATTGCTGCTTCCTTCGCAGGCAATACCGCAGCAATAGATAAAGCAAAAGCAGCGAATGGTGATCTATCTCTATTGAAAGATGCAGTAGAGATTTATAACAGTGGAAACAATTAATTGAACCAGGCTATAACCCCAACCAAGTTGTTTCTTATGAAAAAAAATGTATTACTGGTATTGATGATGTTTACCTATTTTATTATTTCTGCCCAGGATATTTCGCTTACACAAATAATTAAAGGAACTATCATTGATGAGCAGTCTGGAAATGTATTGAATGATGCTTCAATTATTCTTGAAGGAAACAGTGCACAATATTCAGCTATCGCTGATTCTCTTGGAAATTTCAAATTAAAAAACGTCCCTGTCGGAAGACAAACCATCCGCGTGAGTCTAAGTGGGTATGATGAAGCCGTTATCCGGAATATAGAAGTCACTTCATCCAAAGAGGTTGTGCTGGAAATCAAGATGAAGGAAAGAATTAAAAAGCTGGATGAAATCGTGATTAGAGGTTCAAAGCAAAAAAACATTGCATTAAATGAAGCGGCCACGGTAAGTGCCAGGCAGTTTAGCGTAGACGAAGCAGTACGTTATGCCGGCACAAGAAATGATCCCAGCAGGATGGCACAGAATTTTGCCGGCGTCAGCGGAAGTAATGATGCTAGAAATGATATTATCATTCGGGGGAATTCTCCGTCTGGTGTTCTCTGGAGAATGGAAGGCATAGATATCCCAAATCCTAATCATTATAGTACGCTTGGTTCCACGGGCGGACCGGTAACCATTTTAAACACCAATACTTTAAAGAACTCGGATTTTTTAACCAGCGCTTTCCCGGCTCAGTATGGTAATGCGGTTGCCGGTGTGTTTGATCTTCGTATGCGCAATGGCAATAATGAAAAGTATGAATTCCTTGGGCAGGCAGGCTTTAATGGTTTTGAGTTTGGCGCCGAAGGTCCGTTGAACAAAAGTTCTAAAGCATCATTTTTAATAAATTACCGTTACTCATTGGTAGCAGTTATTCAGAAGTTCGGGCTCACTGTGGGTACGGGTTCTGCCACGCCTTATTACCAGGATATAAATTTCAAAGTAAATATTCCAACCGAAAAATCTGGTACATTCAGTTTGTTTGGTCTTAGTGGAGAAAGCCATGTAAAATTTGACGCCATTGATGAGGATAACTTATACGCCAGCAATGACGGCAGTTTACGTGAAAGAAATTTTCGTTCATACACTGGCGTTACCGGTCTCACGCATAATTACTTTTTTAACTCAAATACTTCAGGGAAAATAATGCTGGCTGTTTCTGGTTTTGATTCAAAGTACCGAGAGGATTTTTACAACAGCAGCAAACCTGACGCGACCGCCTTCTATAAAAAAAATATCCAGGTAAAATATTCAGCAGGTTATACGTTTAATAAAAAATTCAATTCAAAGAATCTGCTTACTGCAGGCTTTGTTACTGATTTCAATAAATTAAAATTAAGGAACGATTATATTCCTGATGGAGATTCTGTTCTCATCACATTTTTTGATACAAAGAAAAATGCAGTGCTGGTAAAAAGCTTTATAAATTTTGGCCACCGGTTTACGGATAAATTGTCAACTAATCTCGGTGTGTATCAACAAGTATTTACTTTAAATAATTCTCAAAGTATTGAACCAAGATGGAATATTAAATATCAATTGAAGCCCAACCAGTCCAT
>JBKJPO010000511.1:0-3851 GCA_046595095.1 Chitinophagaceae bacterium | reverse complement strand
GTGATGCAGACCCTTTATTCACTTGATTCGATGAATAATGAGGCGAAAAATGGCGAACCTGTTTTGATCTTGCAAAAAAATATTGCTCAGTCCCGCCAGTTATTTACATACCTGGTTTATTTCATTACAGAAGTGGGCAGGTATGCCGAAGAAGATTCCCGCCAAAAATCAAGTAAGCATCTACCTACACATGGGGATCTTAATATAAACACCAAGATCGCCGGTAATGAATTGTTATGGAAAGTAGTAGAAGAGCCAACATTTATAAAAGCAGTAGAAGATACCTGCGCCGTGCAGATCAGCGATCGCAAGCTTGTCAAAAAGATCTACATGAACCTTATTGATACGCCTGAGTATAAGACCTACATTGATGTGCAAGCCAGGGATAAAAAATCGGAAAAGAGAATGTTGGAATTTATTTTCAGCACACTCATGTTGCCAAATGAAGATTTCATCAGCCATATAGAAGAGAATTTCATTCACTGGGATGATGATGCCGATATGATGGTTGTATTAATGAGCAATTTTTTTCAAAAACCCGAGGCTTTCCGTTTCAATGAAATGTTATCCGAAGAAAAATGGGAGTTTGCAAAAACATTACTCGAGACCGTTATAGAAAAAAGGGAATATTGCCTGGAACTCATCAAACCAAAACTTAAGAACTGGGATGCTGATAGGATCGCTGCACTCGATATGATTCTTATGCAAATGGGCGTTTGCGAGTTTCTCTATTTCGAGACCATTCCCACCAAGGTTACGATCAATGAATATATAGACCTCGCTAAAGATTACAGCACACCTCAAAGCGGACAATTTGTGAACGGGATACTTGACAATATTCATAAAGAACTTACACTTGAAGAAAAGATCATCAAAAAAAGTTTTAAGAATTCAACAATCTAAAAAAAATGTTTGAAGAATTTATTTCAAATAAATATTAAATAGTAATCATCAATAACTCATGAAGTATATACTTTTGGTACTGGCCTGTTTTATCTCGATCGCTTCCTGCGATATCAGGAAGACTAAGAATCAACCCGACGTTCAGCATAGTAGCCATTCCGGTGAAAAAACTGTAAATAAAGATTCAACGTCTGTGCAGGTAATCGATTCGGTGTATAATTTTGGCCAGGTGGTGGATGGAGAAAAAGTGGAATACAACTTCAGGTTTAAGAACTCGGGCATTAAACCACTCATTGTGCAAAATGTTTCTGCCAGTTGTGGATGTACCGTACCTCAGAAACCGGAAGAACCTATAGCACCCGGACAGATAGGATTTATCAAAGTAATATTCGACAGCAAAGGCAGAGTGGGTTCAACTAATAAAGACGTAACGGTTGTGTCCAATGCTTACCCCGAGTTTCCGGTGATGAGACTTACCGGTGAGGTGGTGGAGAAGAAATAGGTTTAAAAGGTTCAAGAAGTTCAAGAGGTTCAAGAGGTTCAAAATGTTCAAGAACCCTTTTATTGGAATAAAGGGTTCAATTGGTTAAGCAAACCTGTTAAACCTCTTGAACCTCTTGAACTTCGTATTCATAATCAAACAAACAACAATATGATAAATCTAGGTGTTTTTTTAATGTTCGGCGAAGGTGGGAAAGGCGGTGGCGGATTTCAATTTATTTTCCTGGGAGCCATGATTCTCGTCTTCTGGATATTTATGATTCGTCCACAGGCAAAGAAAGCAAAATTGCAAAAGCAGTTTCTACAGAATCTTCAGAAGGGTGATAAAGTGGTTACCATTGCAGGTATACACGGCACAGTGAATAAGATCAATGAAGACGGAACAATGCTCCTCGAAATAAACCCGGGAAGCTATATTAAGATGGAGCGTGCTTCAATAAGTATGGAGTGGACGGCTAATGTGAATAAGGTGGCGGTGGAGAAAAAAGCCTAGCTCTCATATCTCATATTAATCATTTATGCTAAAAGTTGGTCTCACCGGTGGCATTGGCAGTGGCAAAAGCACTGTGGCAAGGATCTTCGAAGTATTTGGGGTGCCGGTTTATTATGCTGATGATGAAGCAAAACGGTTGATGAATGAAGATGCTAAGTTGAAATCAGCCATCCAAAAAAGCTTTGGTGCCGGAAGTTACATCAATGAGGAACTCGACAGGAAATACCTCGCTTCTGTTGTTTTTAATGACCCCGGAAAACTCCATCAATTAAATGCCCTGGTTCACCCGGCTACCTTGAAGGATGCTGCGGAATGGATGTTGCAACAACGAACTGCTTACCTTATCAAGGAGGCCGCACTCATCTTTGAGAGCGGGTCCCAGGATGGTTTGGATTACGTGATTGGGGTATCTGCACCTAGAGATCTGCGAATTCAAAGAGTGATGAAAAGAGATGGGATCAGCCAGGAAGAGGTAGTATCAAGAATGGATCGCCAGTTAAGTGAAGATGACAAGATGAAACGATGTGACTTCGTAATTATAAATGATGAGCAGGAAATGTTGCTGCCACAAGTGATTGGATTGCATGAACGACTAACTACTGAGAGCAAATCATAATGGACATTGATAGAAACTAATATTCATTCTCTTGCTCGCTTTGCTTCTGAGATCGTTCGCTTCGCTACTATTTAAAAAGTTGCGCTAAAAATTTGAAGGCTAATAAACTTAAATTTTCAATGCAATTTCGCAAGACCTTGCTTCACCCTTCGAAATCCTTCTTCAATTTTTTCCATGCTGTTTGCAAATGAGAATCGTATGCAATCAGGCTGGCCAAAAGCCTTGCCGGTAACAGTTGATACGTGGGCTTTATTCAGGAGATACATACAGAGTTCATCTGCATTGCTGATTACTTCATCTCCATCCGTTTTGCCAAAATAATTCTTTACAACAGGAAATACATAGAATGCACCATCAGGCTCAATACAGGCAATGCCTGGTATTTGTTCAATAAGTTCCATCACTTTTTTCTTTCTTCTCCTGAATTCCTTTACCATAATTTCTGTAGCCTCGAGGCTTCCTTTTACTGCCACTATTGCTGCCCGTTGTGCAATGGAATTGGTGCCACTGGTAAATTGGCCCTGGATTTTTTCGCAAGCTTTTGTCATCGCAACTGAGGCAGCCATATAGCCAAGCCTCCAGCCTGTCATGGCAAAACCTTTACTCAGCCCGTTTATAATTATTACCTGGTCTTTTAAGAATTCAAATTGCGCAATACTCTGGTTTGGTCCGGTGAAATTTATGTATTCGTAGATCTCATCACTCATGATATAGATGCCTGGGTGCTTCCTGAAAACTTCGGCTAATGCCCCCAATTCCTCCTTCGAGTACACTGCACCGGTAGGATTGCATGGCGAAGAGAACATAAAGAGCTTTGTTTTATCTGTGATTGATTCTTCCAACTGGGCGGGAGTAATTTTATATCCAGATTCCACCGTGGTATCTACATAGATCACCGTTCCCTGTGCAAGCTTAACAATCTCCGAATATGTAACCCAATATGGTGTTGGAATAATTACTTCATCTCCTGCATCGATGATGCTTAATACCATGTTGGCAATACTTTGCTTCGCCCCTGTGCTTACTATGATTTGTTCGGGCTTATAATCAAGACCGCTGTCCCGCATAAATTTTTCACTTATCGCCTGGCGCAGTTCCGGGAACCCGGCCACCGGTGTATAATGGCTCCAGTTATCATCTATCGCTTGTTTGGCTGCATCTTTAATATGCTGAGGAGTATCAAAATCAGGTTCCCCAAGACTCAGGTCAATGATATCCACCCCTTTGCCGCGAAGCTCCCTGCCAAGCTTTGCCATTTTTAAAGTTTCAGGTTCATTAAATCGATCAAGAGTAACTGAAAGCATCATGCTTAAATTTTGAAGGGCAAAAATAGGGTTT